>JAOUGG010000058.1 GCA_029857855.1 Acidimicrobiia bacterium
CGGTGCAGGCCTTTCACAGCGCAGGCGAAGCGTTGTTCGCCTTGTCCCTCGTGGGGTCGCTCTTCTTCAATGTCAGCGTCGACGCCGCCCGGCCCAGAATTCTGCTCTACCTGGCACTCACGATGGCACCGTTCGCCGTGCTGGCACCGCTCATAGGACCAGTCATCGACAAGCTCCGTGGCGGGCATCGCGCCGTGCTGCTTCTGTCAATTGGGGTGCGGGCGGCCGTTGCACTGCTCCTCGCCTCCCAACTGAAAACCTTGCTTCTGTATCCGGAGGCTTTCGTCATCGTCGTCGCATCCAAGGTCTTTGTCGTCGCCCGCAATACGCTCGTCCCTTCGCTGGTCGAGGACCGCGACCACCTGGTGGTCGTCAACTCCCGGCTGGCGCGGGTGGGCGCCACATCCGGGGTCATCGCCGCACTGATCGGACTGGCGGTTCTTCAAGTCGCGGATGCGAGCTGGGTGCTGAGAGTTGGAGCGGTCTTCTACGCCCTCGGGACAATCAGTGCGTTGCGGATACCGAGGTCCAAGATCGAGACCGAGACCTCACGGATCATCGAGTCCACGGAGATGCACGGCCCCGGCATTCAGTCCGCCACGATCGGCATGGCTGTCCTTCGGATGACGAACGGGTTCGTTGTCTTCCACGTCGGATTCGCGTTGAAGACCTCGGGACAACCAGCCTGGATCATAGGAGCCGTGGTTGCGACCGGGGCTCTTGGTGGATTCGCCGGGACATTCGTGGCCCCGTGGCTCCACCGACGTTGGGACGAGCAACGAGTGCTGACCGCCTCGCTCATTCTCCCCGGTGTCCTGGCCGTCTTCGCCGCCCTCCGGTTTCACAGCACGACAGCCATCGCCATGGCCGCCGCACTGGGCTTGGCCGGCAGCCTCGGCCGACGGGCCTTCGACGGTGTCGTCCAGACCGAGGCCCCCCACACCAGGCGGGGCCGGGCCTATGCAGGTCTCGAAACGCGGCTCGAGGTCGCATGGGTCATCGGTTCCCTGGCGGCCGTCCTCACCCGGCTGCCGGACTGGCTCGGGCTCGCCATTCTGGCCGTTGGCTTGGGAGCGTTCAGCATCAACCGGATCCTCAGTGCTCTCGCCGCCGCACAAATCGGGGCCGACACCGGAGCCGCAACGCTTGCCCTACGGCTCTTGGAAACAGCCGAGGCCATCGCAGCGAGGGGCGACCGCCAACAGGCCGTGCTCGTGGCGATGGCGGCTGCTGATGCGGCCGCCATGGTAGGCGCCGTGACCCCGGACAGCTTGGCCGAGTTCGAGCGACGGGGTCGTGATGCAGCGATCAGCAACGACCCATCGGCCGAGGATGCCGTGCTGCGTCTCGCCCGCGATCTGGTCGCGGAATCAAGTGGTGATTGAACCACGCCGTCTTCTCGCATTTGGGACACTCCGGCGTGCCATCGCCGAGGATCATCGGTGTGAGTTTGGATAATCGGTTATCTCATCTTCGGTGTGCGGGCGCCCGATCGTACGGCCCGTACCAGCTCCCCAGTACCAGCGTCATGATCAGCGCCCCACCAGGGCGATGCCGTCAACAATCCACGGAGGTCCTGTTCAACCATGAAGGCGATCGTACAAACCAAGTTCGGGTCCCCCCTGGACGTGTTGAAGCTCGGCGAGATCGACACGCCGACGCCGGGCAAGGACGAGGTGCTGGTGAAGGTGCACGCAGCCTCCATCCACATCGGCGACTACTACACCATCGCGGGCCTGCCCTACGTCATGCGGCCGATGTTCAAGGCGATGAGGGCAAAGAACGATGTGCCGGGGATGGATGTTGCAGGCACCGTCGAGGCCGTCGGCGACGACGTGACGCAGGTGCATCCCGGCGATGAGGTCTTCGGGTCCCACAAAGGCGCCTTTGCCGAATACGCGTGTTTCCCTGAACGATCGCTCGTCACCAAACCCGCCAACCTGACCTTCGAGCAAGCGTCCACCCTCGGTGTCTCGGCGTTGACCGCGCTGCAGGGTCTTCGAGATCAGGGCGAGGTCCAGCCAGGCCACAAAGTGCTGATAACCGGCGCTTCGGGTGGTGTCGGGACGTTCGCTGTGCAGATCGCAAAAGCGATGGGTGCCGAGGCAACCGGGGTGTGCAGCACCAGAAACATGGAGATGGTCCGCTCGATCGGCGCAGACCATGTCATCGACTACACCCACGAGGACTTCACCGAGGGTGATCGGCGGTATGACTTCATCTTCGACAACGTCGGCAGTCGGTCGTTGTCGGATACCCGTCGAGCTCTTACGGCGACCGGGAGACTCTTGGCCAACGGTGCCCAGGTCGGCGGTTGGTTCGGAGGCCTGAGAGAGCCGATCGCAGCGTTCGCGTCGTCACTCTTTGTCCCTCAACAAGGACGTCCATTTGTCTCGACAGCAAACCCCGAGGACCTTGCCGCGCTGAAGGAACTCGCCGAAGCCGGGAAACTCACACCGGTACTCGACAGAACCTTCCCGCTCGACCAAACACCAGACGCTGTTGCTCAGGTCGGTGAAGGACACGCGCAAGGAAAGACGATCATCAGCCTCGAAAAGGCGAATTAGCGGCTGCCAGCGGCTCGGTGTCTATCCGGTCAACCAACCGGTTGCGGGGCGCCGAGCCGCCGAAGCCCCGGGAGTCGCTCCACGGCGAAGAAGGGAAGGAAGGCGAAGAGTAACAGCTGATACGGAAACGTGATCCACATGAACAGCGCCGTCCCGACGTGCATGCCCCACAGCAGACCCACCCATACCGACCTCACCGTCCCTCCCAGGAGGAGCAAGGGGGAGCCCAACTCAGCCATGACCACGAGAGCGGAGATCACCGCCAGCAGGCCCGGCCGGCCGGCCAACTCGTCAGCCAAGGGTGATCCCGACTTTCCCGACAAGTCGAGACGCAACACGTTGCGAGCCAAGTGGTGCTGGAGGATCTCGCCGCCCAACCAGTCGGAACCACCAAGCCTCACCTTGGCCAGTCCGGCGAGGACGTAGGTGGCGACCGTAGCCAGTGCCATGAGTCTCACCCACCAACCGGCGACCATGGGCTCGTCGGGGATCGGCTGATCGACCGAGCGCTGCCCTGCGTGACCCAGGGCCGCACCGGTCCACCAACGGGGTTCGCTGCCGGCGCGAGCCCGAAGCGCGAGGATCCCGCCACCGGCTGGCCCGGAGGATCCCGCAGGCGACGCGGCGAGCACCAGCGCATGAAGCACCAAGAGGTGCTCATGGTGGATCACCTGACCCCACGAGCTGCGCCAGGTGGAGAGCAGCAGCAAGGTGAGCGCCCAAGCCGGGCCCCAGAATCGCCAGCGGCGACCGGTCAGCGCCGCCACGCTGCACACGATGACGCAGACGGGCAGCAACCGGCCGACCCAGGGGGCTGGCGGCCTCTCGAGGACAGACAGCACGCCGACCGGTGAGAAGGTGGACGCCGGCCGGTCGCCGATGTGCCAGAACATCGGGAGCCGGGCGGCCACGTAGACGGCGGCGAACCCAGCGACCAACACCCTCAGAACGGTCAGTCGCTCCCTCGGGATGGGTGCCACCAGCCACCGGTCGGCCCGAGCGAGCAACGGTACCTTCACGGACCCGAGTCCCCGCACTGCACGTGCACCCGTCGATCGATCAAGGACACCCGGCCCTCGAGATGGGCAATCGCGTCATGGCGCTCGGTGGCAATGAGCACGCCGGCACCGTCCAGCCGGTCGGCGATTCCAACGCAGAACTCCAGGAGCGTGGCCCCACCCACCTCAATCGTCCGCCGCAGGCGGGTGACGGCCACCAGCGGGTCGTCGGTGTCCAGTACCGACATCGACACCGGCTCTCCGTCACTCGTCTGGATGACGGTCGGGAGGCTGACCACCCGCCCCGCGTCGCGCGCGTACATCGGATAGTGCGACAGAGGGACGCTCTGGAAGTTCGGCGATTCGAGCAGCGGCCACATGACCACCAGGACAAAGGCAGCCGTAGCCAGATGGGGAGCCCATCGTCGCATGTCTCGACTCTACCGATCACCTCATCGGATTCGGGAGAGGGACCATCTCGATCGAGCGCAAGTCGACCAGCCAATCGATCTCGGGCACTTCCACGACACAATCGGGTTCGACATAGCGCCAGCGACGCTTGATCCACACCAGCCAAGTTTGGTGTGCCGAAACACGCCAGATCCCGGTGCGTTGAGGTCGTTCGGCAGTCTCGCGGAGTGTCCTTCTTCAGCGGCCGCGGGATCGGCAGCGTGATCAGGACCGATCACGAACGCGATCGAGTGCCGACCTGACCTCGTGGGAACGCTGCTTCGCCATCTGACGCCACTCGTCGAATCGACCTTCGGCCCGCCACCTGCTGGTGGCGTCGAGGACCAGGCCTAAAAACTTGAGGGAGAGCGAAACACCGGTCATGATCGCCCGACAAGCCTGGTACGCCGCTTGTGCTGGATTCATGGGGCAAACCTAACAGCACTATCTGGTAGCCATCAACGACGTGCGCCGGTGAGCAGAGGGCCGCCGTTCCTGTGGGCGTTGAGGGACTCGAACCCCCGACTTTCTCCTTGTAAGGGAGACACTCTAGCCAACTGAGTTAAACGCCCATTCGATTGCCTTGGCCGACGAGGTGGGTGAGACCACTGCCGTCGTCAAGACGAATCAGCCTATCCGGCGGCGTGCCGCAACGCCGCCGGACATCGAACCATGGATACCACCAATCCCAAACACTCAGGATGCGGCCTCGGGGGCGGGTGATGGCACCGACAACGGGCGAGGCCGATGAACCGTGCGAGCCTCAACCGACGCGGCGTGGCGATCGATCTCCGCCGGGCTTGTCGCTGGGCGCCCAGTCTCGAGGAAGAACTTGTAGCCGAGCACTCCGCCTCGGGCCGCGCCCCGGATCTGACCGACCGAGAAGTAGGTCATCACGAACGGCTTCATCCGGAAGTAGAACACGTTCCGCAGGTACGTCTTGCCGTCGGAGCCACGACGCACCGACCACGTGTTGAACACCCGAGCGGGGAACCCCTTCGTCTCATAGACGTCGTAGGTGTACTCCTTGTAGTCAGGGTCGTCGATCCAGTCGATGATGCGCTCCTTGATGGCGACGCGTTCGGTGGCGCACAGCCGCCAGAACGAGCCGAGAAGCCCGATCCACCCAACCGGCGGCTGCAGGGTGCGGTATCGGTGGTCTACAGCCGCCAGAACGAGCCGAGAAGCCCGCCGAACCGTCAACCGGCGGCTGCAGGGTGCGGTATTGGTGGTCTACAGCCGCCAGAACGGGATGGGGTGGGGCAGATCGGGGTGGGGTTAGCGCTGGCGGTAGGCGTAGCTGGTGCTCAGGCCGGGGCCGATCTGGATGATGAGATCGTCGTCTGCCAGCTGGTCGGGATCGACGTTGAACATCACCTGGAAGGTCCGGCTGTCGATGCCGCAGATCGGAAGCCACCCGGGTAGACCGGCCCACGAAGCGATCACCGTGCGCACGCCCACCCCCGACTCGGTCAGGTGGTGGACCCGCTCCGGTGTGTACTCGTTGGGGAGTACCGACACCGGCGAGATCACCTGCGACGCCAAATCCTCCTGCTGACGGGACGGATCGAACAGCCCGTAGAGCTGCTCCGAGCCCACGACCTCCGCGATCTGGCCGAGCGCGAACATGTCGAGGTGGTCGATACCCGAAAGCGCCACCGCCTGGCGGATACCGAGTTCGGTCATGGCCTCGGAGAACTCCTCGGAGTCGAGACGACCCTGGTAGACGAGTTGGCCCTCCTCGGCCGCAGCCCGCTCGTCCTCGTCGCTCAAACCGACATGAATCGTGGTCACCCCGGCCGTCAGCAACTCCCGGGCCAGACCGATGGCGAACGGTCCACCACCAATCAGCGCCACGCCGTTGGCCTCGGGTCGGGCCACCCGGAACCTGCGGGCCGACGTCTTCGCCCCGAACCCGGCCAGCGCCACCGTGCCGACCACGACGGTGAACACAACGGGCACGAGCGGACCGGGGTCGACGCCGGCGTGATCGAGTTCAACGGCGAAGAGGGAGGCGACTGCGGCGGCCACCACACCCCGGGGGGCAAGAGTCATGAGGAATCGTCGATGGCGGGCGTCGACCGAGGTTCCGGCTGTCGAGGCGAACACCGCGACGGGACGGGCGATCAACACCAGCACCGCAATGATGATGAGGCTCGGAATCATGTTGTCCCACACCGCCTGCAGGTCGACCCGGGCCCCCAGCACGATGAACAGGACACCGAGGATCGTGGCCCCAAGATGCTCGTTGAACTCCACGATATGGGCCGACGGGGCCCGTCGCTGATTGGCGAAGGCCATGCCGAGCACGGTGACCGCCACCAGGCCGGCCTCGGGCCGCATGAGGTTGGCCAGCGCATAGGAACCGACGACGACGGCCAAGGTCAGATTCACCTGCAGATGGTCGGGAATCAGTCGCAGCCGCAGAGCCTCGATCACCACAATGCTGAAGGCGAGGCCGACCAACAGCCCGGCGCCGAATGTGGTCACGATGAGCAGCAACGCCTCCTGGATGCCGCGCTCCTCGAGCAGGGTGTCGAGGACGACGATGGCGAGGCCGGCACCGACCGGGTCGATGAGGATGCCCTCCCACCGCAGGATCGAGGCGCTCGGTTCCCTGGGCCGCACCACACGCAACAGCGGCAAGACCACCGTCGGGCCCGACACGATCAGGATGGCGCCGATCAGCAGTGCCAACCCCCGGTCGACGTCGAGCACCAGCGAGGTGACGATGGCGGCGATGGCCCAGGTGAGCAGCGCGCCGAGCGTGACGAGTCGGATCACCGGTGCCTTGGCCGAGCCGATGCTCCGCCATTTCAGGCTGGCCCCACCCTCGAACAGCAGCACGGCCACGCCGAGGCCGACCGCGGTGAACAGGAGTTCGCCGAACAGTTCGTCGGGATCGAGGAACGGGCTGGCCGCCACGCCGACGGCGAGCAGGAACAGAACCGAGGGAAGTCGAAGCCGGGCGCTCAACCACTGGGCGGTCGATGCGGCCAACATGATGACGGCCAGCGCCGTAAGGGGGTTCGTGATTTCCATGGATACGGCCCGCTTACTCCTTTGCGCAGTCGCTCCGACCGAGGCTCGGATCGTGCCTACCACGACACGGTCGCCCTCAACCCGGGCTCGGAGCGTCCCAATGTATGTCGATCCCGGGAATCAACACTACTCGTGGCCGGTTACGACCACATGACTCGACCCCTGCGCGACACCCGAGGGTCTACCCTGAACCGGGTGAGCTCACGATCGAACCGTCGCCACCTCCGTCAGGCCATCGCCGGAGCCGCCGTCGCCGCCCTGCTGGTCGCAGGCTGCGCCGCCAACGACGACCAAGCCCTGGCGGCAGAGGATCAAACCGCGGAGGCGGCCGAGTCCGCACTGCTGCCGACCGTCAGCGGTGGGCAGATCGACATCAACTCGCTCGAGGGCACCGACACGATCCTCTGGTTCTGGGCTCCGTGGTGAACGAGTTGCCAGCGTGAATCCGGCGCGGTCGCGTCGGTCCAGGAAACCTACGGAGACGACGTCCGCATCATCGGTGTGGCGTCCCGAGACGACGCCGACGCCATCCGCGGCTTCGTCGACAACTACGAGGTGCAGGGCTTCGAGCACATCATCGACGAGGGCGGCGTGATCTGGGAGCGCTACGGCGTGGTCTCCCAACCGGCGTTTGCCTTCATCAACGACGACGGCACGGTCGAAACGAACATCGGGGCCATGGGCCTCGAAGGATTGACCGAAGCCGCCGAGGCGCTGAAGGCCACCTGATCGGCGTTCAGCCCAGGCTGAGCATCGCCATACCGCCGACGACGAACCCGATCCCGACCACCTGGGATCGTTGCAGTGCGTCGGCGAAGAACACCCGTCCGATCAACACACTGAAGACCGGAAATGTCGACAGGGCCACCGAGCCGACCGCTGCGTTGCGGGCCAGCGACGCCAGGTAGAGCACCGAGACGACGGCCGTCAACAGCCCCGACATCATGCCGTTGAACCGCTGGCCCGACGGCGGGAACCGTGGTCGGCCCATTATCGTGGCCACCGGCAACAGGGCGAGCAGGCCGGTCACCCGTTGCCCGACGGGCGGCCACCAGCCCTCGACGTCAGCCGCCTCGATGAAGGCGATGGCCGCGGCGGCATAGGCCAAGCCCGACACGAAGCCGAACTTCACGCCCGCCCTCAGGCGCTCCCGGGACACGGCGCCGCCGGTCACGAACACGAGCCCGATCACAGCGACGGCGGCACCGGCCACCGCCAGCGACGACGACGGTGTGCCCCGGCTCACCGCGTAGAGATAGGGCAACAGGGCCGACATCGACGCCACGATCGGGGCGACGATGGTGGCCGTCGAACGTTCGAGGCCCAGGTAATAGAAGGTGATGCCGCTGGCCATCCCGAGACCCGACAGGCACCCCCAGAGAAACGAGACGGATTCGAACGCGCTACCGGTCACCAGGGCGAACGCCAGAACGCCCATGGCGGAGAACAGCTGCATGGCGGTGGCGGCGGTGACCGCCGATGCGGCCAGCACCACCCGTCGACCGAACAGGTCGGACAGCCCGATTCCGAGGGCCGACAACAATCCGAGAACCGCAGCCAAGGCGGCGAATACTAGACGTGGTGCGGCATTGATCGTCGCTTCGGACGATGGGTTAGAGTTGGCCCGTGGGTAGTCACGAGGAGCATGACCAGTCCGACGAAGGCCACGATCACGGCCATCATCATCACCATCATGGCGACGGCGAGCCCGACAATCATCTCGAGCCCATCGAGGCCAGGGTCCGGGCGCTCGAAACGATCCTCACCGAGAAGGGGCTGATCGACCCGGCCGCCATCGACGCCATCGTCGACACCTACCAGAACGACGTCGGCCCCCGCAACGGCGCCGCCGCGGTGGCCAAGGCGTGGACCAACCCCGGGTTCGCTGCGTGGCTCGCCGCCGATGCCACCGAGGCCATCGCCTCACTGGGCTTCGTCGGCCGCCAGGGTGAGCACATGCAGGCCGTGTTCAACACCCCCGAGGTGCACAACGTGGTGGTCTGCACCCTGTGCTCGTGCTACCCGTGGCCGGTGCTCGGCCTGCCACCGGTGTGGTACAAGTCGCCGCCCTACCGCTCCCGGGTGGTCATGGAGCCGCGGGCCGTGCTCGCCGAATTCGGCTTGGAGCTTCCGGCCGGCACCGAGGTGCGGGTGTGGGATTCGACGGCCGAACTCAGGTACCTGGTGATCCCGATGCGGCCCGACGGGACCGACGGCTGGTCGGCCGACGAGTTGGCCGAACTGGTGAGCCGCGACTCGATGATCGGCACGGCCGTGGCCGCCTCACCGAAGCCGGCGGAGGCGATCGGGTGAACGGCCCGCACGACGTCGGTGGGCTGATGGGCTTCGGCCCGGTCGACGCGGAGGTCGACGAACCCTGGTTCCACGCCGAGTGGGAGAAACGGGTGCTGGGCATGACGCTGTGTGCCGGTGCGCTCGGGCACTGGAACCTCGACGAGAGCCGCCACGCCCGGGAGAACCGCCACCCGGCCGACTAC
>JAOUGG010000712.1 GCA_029857855.1 Acidimicrobiia bacterium
GGCAACGCTGGACCCGTCATGGAACACCCAGACCCACGCCCTGGCCGGAGGATGGCTGGTCCACGCCGTTGACTCGGACGAAGACCCTCGGCCGGCTTCAGGCGCGCGGTCTGACGTCGAACAGGATCGGCGACGTCACGCTTCTGACGAGACCGATCACCGGTGCACTGGATGGCCCAGCCGATGTGACGGCCCGCCCTGTCCGATCGCCGTTCGATCTCCGCACCATCCTCCCCGGCTATGACATCGACATCCGGCCGGTCCTCGACACACCCTGACGGCCTCATCGCGCAGGTTTATCGGGCCGAATGGGGTCGACTCCTGGCAATGCTGGTGGCTCGGACCCGTCGCCTCGACCTCGCCGAGGACGCCCTGAGCGAGGCGTTCGCTCGGGCCTCCGACCGTTGGCCGACCGAGGGCGTGCCAGCCAATCCCGTTGGTTGGCTGCATACCACCGCCTATCGGCTCATCGTCGGACGACTCAGAGCGGTGCTGTGTTGCCATCCTGCGTTGGCCAGGGATTCGCAGTCCGGCCTGGCGTTGCGACTCGTCGTAGGTACACCAACGGACCAGATCGCCCGGCTGTTCCTCGTTTCGACCCCGACCATGGCCGCACGCCTGACGCGTGCCAAGCAGAAGATCGCCGGGGTCGGGATTCCCCTGGGTGCTCCGCTGGAGGATGAGCTGAGGTCGAGGCTGGATGAGGTCTGTCGAACGATCTATCTGGCGTTCACCGCGGGGTACAGTCCGGGCACGGGCGCAGATCTCCTCCGAGCCGACCTTGCGTTTGCCGGGGGCACCCCCGGCCGATATCCGGACAAGGTTCGCTCCTTGTTAAAGCGCAACTCAACAGTTGCGCGTAGCTCATGGCGTCAGTCTGGCACCCTCCGTCGATTTGCGCAACTTAAAAGTTGCGCATGGTCCGGCGCGGTGCCTACGCTGTTGGCATGTCACAGCCAATCGCCGATGGCCCGACCGTCAGCCGTGAACTCGAACGCCCTCCGGCCGAGGTGTGGAAACAGCTCACGAGCCCCGACGGCTTTGAGCACTGGATGGGTCCGGGCAGCACCATCGATCCCGAACCCGACGGCGACCGCTGGGCGGCGAGCCGGGCGATGGCGAGGGTGCGACCGAGGTGCTCGTCGAGCTCGAGCCGACCGACGAGCCGATTCCCGGCACCGCCACGCAGGGCACCGTCATCACCGTGACCGAGACGCCGTCGACACTCACCGTCACCTCGGTCGGAGCCTGGGCGTCGGCCGCGGTCGGCTGCTCCTGTTGAGGGTGGTCGTGTCGTCCACGGCGGCCGAGGTCGAGGCGGTTCTGGCCGCGCTCGGGGACCCGACCCGCCGCCGAACCTTCGAGCTGCTGGCCGAGCACGGTCCGACCACCGCAACCGTTCTCGCTCCGATGCTTAATATCAGCCGCCAAGCGGTCGCCAAACACCTCGTCGTGCTGGCCGACGGAGGGCTCGCGCTGAGCGAGCGGGTCGGCCGGGAGACACGGTACCGGGTCGTCCCGGCGCGACTCGATCTCGTGGTGGCATGGTCCGACCGCACCCGTGCGCTGTGGTCACGCCGCCTCGACCGCCTCGGCGGATCCGACGGTTCCCGCTGATCGGCGTGTCCGTCCATGACGACCCGCCGGCGACAGTAGCCTGATCGCCATGGCTCGAACCGTGGCAACCGAGAAGACCGTCGACGTCGAGGGGCTTCTGGACTTCGTCCGCCCTCGTCATCAGTGGATCCTGGCCGCGGCTCGTTCCGACGGTCGCCCGCAGATGTCGCCGGTCACCGGCGGCGTCAACTCCGACGGCAAGTTGGTGGTGTCGACCTACCCCTCCCGCGACAAGGTCCACAACATCCGCCGGAACCCGCAGGTGACCGTGTGCGTGATGAGCGATCACTTCGGGGGCGCCTGGGTGCAGGTCGACGGGTCGGCCACCGTGGTCGACCTGCCGGAGGCCATGGACGGGCTCGTCGACTACTTCCGGTCGATCTCCGGTGAGCACTCCGACTGGGACGAGTACCGGGCAGCGATGGAACGGCAGGGCAAGTGCCTGATCGTCATCGAACCCGAGCGCTGGGGTCCGATCGCCACCGGCGGCTTCCCGGCGCCCGTGATGAAGCTGCTCGACGAGCTCGACGACGAGCGCGAGCAGCCCGACGACGCTTTGCCGGCCTCGGAGGGTGACGAACCCGCCGACGCCAACTCGTCGATGGACATCGCCGGCTTCGCCGACTGACGAGCGGGGTCCGCCGCCCCGGCGACACCGAAAGCTGATCCTGTGGCGCTCGTTGTTTGGCGATCCGGAGGGGCGGGTACACAGACCCCACGTGTCGATCAATCGATCGCACCGTGACAGTAAGGAAGACTCAAATGGGTACGATCGTTACCATCGTCATCGTCGTTCTGGCCATCATCGGACTGATGGCCGTCCGGCGGGGCCGCCGAGTCTAACCGGGGTTCCGATAGCCGGTCGTTGCCCGTCCCGCCGCAAGCTCGCGCCTCGATCGAACTTTGTGCCGCCGACGAACCAGAAACGCGGAACTTTGGGGGTTCTACGACCCCCAAACGGGTCGTGGTGGTCACAAAGTTCTGCGCCTCGAGGATTGACAGGGCACCGCACGGCTGCTTCATCAAGCCACCGCGAGTCGTTCAACCGCGCCATCGTCGACTTCCTCGGGTCATGACCGGCGTCCTCCGGCCGGCCGCTCGCCACCCGGATACCTCGATTTCGGTCCCGGCGGTGCGTCCGGCGAGT
>JAOUGG010000713.1 GCA_029857855.1 Acidimicrobiia bacterium
CGGTATCCGCTGCATGATCCTGCGAGGGGGTACCTCGAAGGGGGCCTACTTCCTGGCCGACGACCTGCCGATCGACGAGGCCGAGCGAGACGAGCTGCTGTTGCGGATCATGGGCACGCCCGATCCCCGTCAGATCGACGGCATCGGCGGGGCCAATCCGCTCACCTCGAAGGTGGCCGTGGTGTCAGCGGCCGACGAGGGATCAGGGGCCGACGTCGACTACCTGTTCCTCCAGGTCGGGGTCGACGAGCCGATGGTCACCGACCGTCAGAACTGCGGCAACCTCCTGGCCGGCGTCGGACCGTTTGCCGTGGAGCGGGGTCTCTTCAGCGTCGATCAGAGCGCGACCG
Source organism: Acidimicrobiia bacterium (assembly GCA_029857855.1). GTDB lineage: Bacteria > Actinomycetota > Acidimicrobiia > Acidimicrobiales > SZUA-35 > JAHELU01. The sequence goes on from JAOUGG010000713.1 coordinate 351, forward strand.
AAGCCCTGATCCGTATCCGCATGATCAACACCGACTCGATCGCCACCGCCTCCTTCCCGGTAGCGGGCGGGCAGCCCGTGTACGCCGGTGACACCGCCATCTCCGGCGTGCCGGGAACGGCCGCCACCATCCGTCTCGACTTCGAGGACATCGCCGGCGGATCGTGCGGTGCATTGCTGCCGACCGGCAACCCGGTCGACGAGATCGACGGCGTCGAGTGCACCCTCATCGACAACGGCATGCCGGTCGTGGTCATGGCCGCTTCGGCCCTCGGCATCGACGGGCACGAGAACTGCGCCGACCTGGAGGCGAACGACGAGCTGCGCCGCCGTCTCGAATCGATCCGTCTGAAGGCCGGGCCGCTCATGAACCTGGGCGACGTGTCCGACACGTCGGTCCCGAAGCTGACGATGGTGTCCGAGCCCCGATCCGGCGGCCACCTCAACACCCGTACCTTCATCCCCCACCGCTGCCACGACGCGATCGGCGTGCTGGGCGCCGTGTCGGTGGCCACCGCTGCGATGCTGCCCGGCTCCCCGGCGGCGGGCCTGCTCACCAGCAAGGCCACAGGCCCGCCGGCCGGGGGCGTCGTCACCGTCGAGCACCCGACCGGGGTGTTCGATGCGGCGATCGAGGTCGACATCGGCGATGACGGACATCCCGAGGTCCGGCGGGCCGGTATCATCCGCACCGCTCGCAAGTTGATGGACGGCGTCGTCTTCCCGAGGGAGTATCCGTGACCGTGCGCAAGCGCCAACGTATTCCCGGTCCCCACCCGGACCCGCACCAACCGGTGGCCTTCACCCCACCTCCGAACGCCTGCGACGCCCACTGTCACGTGTTCGGTCCGGCCGACCGGTTCCCGTTCGCCCCCGACCGGGCCTACACCCCACCCGACTCCGGCATCGACAAATTCGAGGCGCTGCAGGAGCGGCTCGGCCTTTCGAGAGCGGTGTTCGTGCAGGCGTCCTGTCACGGCACCGACAACGCCGCCATGGTCGACGCCCTGGAGCGGGGCGCCGGTCGCTACGCCGGGGTGGCCATGATCGACGACTCGTTCACCGACGCCGACATCGCCGCCCTCCACGAGGCCGGGGTGCGGGGCACCCGGTTCAACTTCGTCGCCCACCTCGGCGGCGCCCCCGACCTCGACACCTTCTGGCGCCTCGTCGGTCGGGTCCAGCCGTTCGCCTGGCACATCGTCCTCCACTTCGACGCCAAGGACCTGCCGGCCTACGCCGAGCTGCTCGACGCCATGCCCTGCCCCTACATCATCGATCACATGGCCAGGGTTCCGGTCGCCGGCGGCGTCGACCAGGAACCGTTCCGTGCGCTGCTCGATCTGATGGGCGACGAACGGTGCTGGGTCAAGATCTCCGGCGCCGAACGGTTGACGGCCGACGGGCCACCGCCATACGACGACGTCGTCCCGTTCGCCCAAGCCCTGATCGCGGCGGCTCCGGATCGGGTGCTGTGGGGCACCGACTGGCCCCACCCCAACGTCCGCCACATGCCCGACGACGGCGACCTGGTCGACGTCCTCGCCGCCTTCGCCCCCGACGAGGCGACGCGCAACCGCATCCTCGTCGACAATCCCGAAGCGCTCTACGACTTCAGCTGATGTCCTGTCGGCTCCCGCACGCTCACCTCAGTGGGGGTTGGTTACCTCGAGTATGCCGAACAGGGTGACCAGGCCGCCGACCAGGGCGGCAAGAAATACCAGAACGGCCCGCTCCCTCTTCCGGAAGACGGCCATGAGACCGGTCACCGTGGCACCGACGGCGGCCGCATAGGCCAACAGCATCGGCCCGGTCAGCCACATGTTGTCGAAGAAGCCATCACCGCCGCGCTCACCGGCCCACACCGCAGCGACGAAGAACGACAGACTGCCGGCAAAGGCCACGATGAGACCCAACGACCACCGGCCAAGCTCGGTTCGAGGGACAACCACCGGATGAATGAGCATCGGATCCTCGCTTTCGATGAAGCCTTACCTTAAGGATGGGCTGCCCCCCGCACGGCGTCCAGAGACCAAGGTCCCGCGCTTCGGTGTCCCGCCCACGGTGCGCCGCTCTCAGCGCGCTCGGTCAACCCTGGCGGATGTCGCGACGCTCGAAGAGCACGACGGCAGCGGCCAGGAGGACGCCGGTGCCGGCGGCGAGGACGGCGCCGTGGCTCCACGACATCCCGTTCACCAGCGGGTCGGTGCTCAGGTAATAGTGGTTCGGCGTCCAGCGGGCCCAGCCGGCGAACCGATCCGTCAACGGCAGGTACGAGTTCAGCAGATGGAAGGCGAGCGCGATCCCGATCGTTCCGTACACCGCTGCGGCCATGCGCCCCGTGGCCGCGGCCACCGCGAGTGCCAGCATCCCGAAGAGCAGACCCAACAGCGTGACGAGCAGCGACGCG
>JAOUGG010000714.1 GCA_029857855.1 Acidimicrobiia bacterium
CCTCGCTACCCGAGGGTTTGACGATGCGCCATGTCCTGGGCGGTGGCGCGGTTGCCGGAATCGGCTTCACGGTGGCGCTGTTCATCGCCCGTCTCGCCTTCGTCGACGCCGAGGGGCGCCCGACTGCTCTCGTTGACCAGGCGGTCATCGGCATTCTCGCCGCTTCGGTGCTGGCCAGCCTGATCGGCTGGTTGATTCTGCGAGGCATCGAGCCGCAGCGTCCGATCGCCGCCGACGATGAAGGCGATTCGGTCATGGCCGAGCCCGCGGTCACCTCGTAGTCCCGATCCGCCTCTCGAACACCGGAACTTTCGGAGAATCCGACCGTCAACTGGTGCGCGCCTCCAAGCCCGCCATACCTTTAAATAATCGAAGTAATCAAAGAAATCTTGCCGATGTGATGGCAAGACCGCCAAAAGTGGAAGCGAGGCGCTCCGCGCCGAAGCCGCTAACCTGCCGAACGTGTCCCAGACCCTTGTAATCGTCGAGTCGCCAGCAAAAGCCGACAGCATTGCCAAGTACCTTGGCGATGGCTATGTGGTGGAATCGTCGGTGGGTCACATCCGCGATCTCCCTGCTCGGGCCAAGGAGGTTCCGGCCGCCTACAAAAAGGAAAAGTGGGCGTCGCTGGGCATCGACACCGACAACGACTTCAAGCCGTTGTACGTGGTTTCGGAGAAGCGCAAGGACCAGGTCAAGAAGCTCAAGGCACTCCTGAAGGACTCCGACGAGCTCGTGCTCGCCACCGATAAGGACCGCGAGGGTGAGGCGATTGCCTGGCATCTCCAGGAGGTGCTGAACCCCAAGGTGCCGGTCAAGCGGATCGTGTTCACGGAGGTCACGCCGGAGGCCATTCGCCGGGCCATCGAGAACCCTGGCGAGATCGACTACAACAAGGTCGAGGCCCAGGAGGCCCGCCGCCTGCTCGACCGGCTCTACGGCTACGAGGTCTCGCCGGTTCTGTGGAAAAAGGTCCGACCTCGCCTTTCGGCCGGTCGGGTGCAGTCGGTAGCCACCCGGATCGTCGTGGAGCGGGAACGGGAGCGGATGGCGTTCCGCTCGGCCAACTACTGGGACCTGACGGCCACGTTCACCGCCACCGACGCCAAGCACGCCGCCGAGGGGCCCTTCCAGGCCACCCTACTCGAGCTCGACGGGGCAAGGGTCGCCACCGGCCGCGAGTTCAACCAGGACGGCAGCCTCAAACGCGACGACGTCATCCACCTCGACGAGCGCCGGGCCCAGGCGCTGGCCGCCGGCCTCGACTCCCAGCCGGCCACAGTCGAGAGCCGGGAGGCCAAGCCGTATCGGCGCACCCCGGCGGCTCCGTTCATCACCTCCACGTACCAGCAGGAGGCCGGCCGCAAGCTCCGGCTCGGCTCCCAGGCCGCCATGCGGATGGCCCAGGGGCTCTACGAGCGGGGCTACATCACCTACATGCGAACCGACTCCACCACGCTCTCGGAGACCGCACTGACCGCGGCCCGGTCCCAGATCGCCGAGGAGTTCGGCGCCGAGTACCTGCCGCCGGAGGCCCGTACCTATCGCAAGTCGAATCAGGCGGCTCAAGAGGCCCACGAGGCCATCCGTCCCGCCGGCGACCGATTCCGTACCCCGGCCCAGGTGGCGGGCGAGCTGACCGCGGCGGAGCTTCGGGTCTACGAGCTGATCTGGAAGCGGACCCTGGCCTCGCAGATGACCGACGCCACCGGCGAGACGGTGACCCTGAAGCTTTCGGCATCCACCTCCGAGCCGGTACCCGACGCGAACGGCGAGGCCGCCGTTCGTCAGGCGCTGTTCTCGACCTCCGGCACCGTCATCTCACACCAGGGCTTCCTGAAGGCCTACGTCGAAAGCGTCGACGACGATGACGGCGGCGCCGATGCCGATGCCGAAGCCATGGGCGCCGACAAGCGCCTCCCCGCCCTGGAGGAGGGTGATCGGGCCGACATCACCGAGGTCACGGCCGACGGGCACGACACCCAGCCCCCGGCCCGCTACACCGAGGCGTCGCTGGTCAAGAAGCTCGAGGAGTTGGAGGTGGGCCGCCCGTCGACCTACGCCTCGATCATGGGCACCATCCAGGCTCGCGGCTATGTGTGGAAGAAGGGTTCGGCGTTGGTGCCGAGCTTCCTCGCCTTCGCTGTTGTCACCCTGCTGGAGCAGCACTTCCCCGATCTGGTCGACTACGCCTTCACCGCCCGCATGGAGGACGACCTCGACAACATCGCCGCCGGTGAGGGCGAGATGGTGCCGTGGCTGACCCAGTTCTACTTCGGGGTCGACGCGGAGCCGGGCCTCAAGGAGAAGGTCGAGGAGCGATTGGGCGATATCGACGCCCGGGCCGTCAACTCGATCCCCATCGGCACCGATCCCGACGGCGTACCGATCGTGGCCCGGGTCGGCCAGTACGGTCCGTACCTGGAACGGGGCGACGACACCAAGTCGATCCCCGACGATATTGCACCCGACGAACTCACCGCCGAACGGGCCATCGAGATCATGTCCGTTCCGGACGTGATCGAGCTCGGCACCCATCCCGAAACCGGGCAGCCGGTGTATGTGCGCGACGGCAAGTTCGGCCCCTACGTGCAGCTGGGAGACATGCCGGAGAAGGTCACCGACGACAACAGGCCCCGGACCTCGTCGTTGTTCGAGGACATGAAGATGGAGGAGCTGACACTCGATCAGGCGGTCCAGCTGCTCACCATCCCCCGGGTCATCGGCGTCGATCCCAACGACGGGCGGGAGATC
>JAOUGG010000059.1 GCA_029857855.1 Acidimicrobiia bacterium
GCGACGGTCGGGTTCGAGTGATCGAGGGTCCGGTTGCGCCCAGCGGCGACCACACCGGCGACCCGGTCAGCCGGGTCGTGCTCGACATCACCGCCAAGGTGGGAACCGACGGCGAAGGCGGCCTGCTCGGCCTCGACTTCTCCCCCGACGGCAGCCTTCTCTACCTCAGCTACACCGACACCGACGGCAACACTGTCATCGCCGAATACGGCATGGACGCCAACGCTCCGATCGAAGCCTCCGAACGAATTCTGCTCCGGGTCGAACAGCCCTACGCCAACCACAACGGCGGGCAGATCACAGTCGGACCCGATGGCTTCCTCTACGTCGCACTGGGTGACGGCGGCAGCGGCGGCGACCCGCTCGGCAGCGGGCAGGACACCTCGACCCTGCTCGGCTCGATACTGCGGATCGATCCGACCGGAGGAACGGCCGACACCCCCTACGCCGTTCCGGCCGACAACCCGTTCATCGGACAGGCCGACGCCAGGGAAGAGATCTGGCTCTACGGCGTCCGAAACCCGTGGCGATTCTCATTCGACGCCGCAACCGATGACCTCTGGATCGGCGACGTCGGCCAGGGCGAGATCGAGGAGATCGACTTCCTGCCGACATCAGCCGATCAGCCGGCGGGCCGAGGGGTGAACCTGGGTTGGAACATCCTCGAGGGCGAGCAGCCGTTCTCCGGCGAGAATCCACCGCCCGACCTGATCGGGCCTATCGCGTGGTACGCCCACGACAACGGTCGCTGCTCGGTCACCGGCGGCTACGTGTACCGGGGCGACCGGATCGGGGCGCTGGAAGGCGTGTACATCTTCGGCGACTACTGCACCGGTGAAGTGTTCGGCATTCGGCGATTCGACGACGGTCGCACCAGCCAGGCGCCGCTCACCATCGGCGATGACATCGGCCAGATCGTGTCGTTCGGCGAGGGACCCGACGGCGAGGTGTACGTTTTCGAGTCCAATGGCAGGATGTCCCGTCTCGACGCCACCGAAACCGCCGCCGGCCAGTAGGCAAAATCGCCCCTCGGGGGAGAGCAAGATGTCCTAGCCCAGGAGGGCTTTCGGTCATTTCCAGCCAGGCCCGACGGTCTATACTTGGCCTTCCAACCAACACACCCCGCACCCCGTTCTCCCGATCGGGGTGCAACCAGTGGCCTCTGACGCTCATAACCCGCCAGCGTCAGAGGCCACACTTTTTTTGCCGGTTGATCCCACTCCCGGCCAACCCCGCGGCCGGTAGCCGTCAGCCCTCAGCCATCAGAGCTGATAGCGGTAGACGTTGGTCTCCCGCTCCTTGAATCCCAACCGCTGGTAGAGGCGATTGGCCGCCTCCCGCGTCGGCCGTGAGGTGAGATCGACGGTGGTCGCTCCCGCTTCGCGGGCCAGGTCGATCGCCGCCTGATTGAGCGCGGCGCCGACACCCTTGCCGCGGGCGTCACCGTCGACCACCACGTCCTCGATCCATGCTCGAACGCCGGTGGGAATCGGAAACACGACCAGGGTGAGACTGCCGAGGATCCGGTCGCCCTCACGGGCGAGCAGGAGGTGACAGGCATCAGAGGTGACGATGTGGGCGAGCTGCTGTTTTGACGGCGGCGAATTGGAGGACGACAGCTGGGGAATGAGGTGTTGGAAGGCGGCCACGACGTCGTCGGTCACTTCGGATACAACGCTGATCTGCAGGTCACTGGTCACGATGAACAGTATGGCCCGATTCCGGTTTCGATTTGGTGCGATCGAACGGCCGGCCAGAAGTTCACTGCGGACCGCGTGTAGTGTGGGAGTAATGGAGTTCGTCCACTGGACCGCGGATCGCCCGAGCCTCGACAATCCGATCCTGATTCTGGCCTTTGAAGGATGGAACGACGCCGGCGACGCCGCATCCACCGCCGCCCGCCACATCCGAGACCGCTTCGGCGGTGAGGTGTTCGCCACGATCGACCCCGAGCCGTTCTACGACTTCACCTCCAACCGTCCCATGCTCCGGCTTGAGGACGGGTCGAGGGTCATCGACTGGCCCGAGAACTCGTTCGCGGCGATAAGCCGGCCCGACATCACGCACGATCTCATCGTGATGCTTGGCCACGAACCGCAGCTGAAGTGGAGGACCTACACCGAGCAGATCATCTCGGTGGTCGAGGAGTACGATGTCGACCTCGTCGTCAGCCTCGGCGCGCTCATCGCCGATGTCACCCACTCCCGGCCGACTCCGGTCTACGCCTCCGGCCACGACCCGAAACTCATCGCCGATCTCGATCTCGAACCTTCCAGTTACGAGGGCCCGACCGGCATCGTCGGGGTGATCCATCAGGCGCTGCGATCACAGGGCTACGGTTCGATCTCGCTGTGGGGAACCGTGCCCTCCTACGTTCCCCACGCCACGTCGCCCAAGGCCACGCTGGCTCTGGTCAACCGCCTCGCCCAGCTGCTGACCATGGCAGTGCCTACCACCGCCCTCGAGATCGCGGCCGCTGCGTACGAACGCCAGATCAACGACCTCGTCGACGACGACGAGGAGACCAAGGCCTATATTGCCCAGCTCGAGGAGCAGTACGACTCCTCGATGAACCCGGAGTCGGGCGAGGAGCTCATCAAGGAGCTCGAACAGTTCCTCCGCGACAGTAACGAGTAGCGGGGTCGCGGTGAGCGGGTAGGTGAGCGGGCGGGCGGCTCGTCAGCCGAGCCACACCCCGTCACGGGGCAGGTCGTAGAACACGTCGTCGACCTTGCCCTCGATGCTGTCGTAGGTGTGATCGCCCCACAGGTCGAAGTTGACGACGGGATCGGGGAGCTCGTCACGGCCGAACCAGCCGACGTCGAGACATTCGAGCGGATGGGGGGACAGCTCGCCCCCGGTGGCCCGACACAGGAAGACGATGCTGTACAGCGGTACCCGACTGAACCCGGCCCGGAGACCGTCGAAAATGGCAATCGGACGCTCGACCTCACATCGGATCCCGGTCTCCTCCTGGACTTCCTTGACGGCCACCTCGGCCGCCGAGTAGCCGACGTCGGCCCACCCGGTCGGGTACAGCCAGAACCCGGAGTCGGCCCGCTGGATAAGGAGCAGACGCCCGTCGCCATCGGTGACTGCGGCCCCCACGGCGATCTTCGGGGTGACGTATCCGCTGACCCGGGGGTTGACGGACCGAACCCATCCCTCGACGTAGTGGCTGGCGACCGGCTGGTCGTCGGTGCGCCCGTCGACCGCCGAGCGGATGTCGGCCGAGATGGCCAGGATCTCCTGGTAGCGCTCGCTCTCGAAGTGGCTGTCGGTGAAGGCCAGGCCGGTCTGGGCGATGGCGGTCAGCGCTTCGGACCAACGGTTCAGATCCGCACTGGGAACCCGTTCGGGTGTCGAGTCGGCCATGTGGCTCTAAGTCTGGCCCACGACTTCACCCAACGCCAGCTTGATCTCGGCCAGCACCAGCGGATCGATGATCTTGGCCCCGTCGATGCCGGTCAGATAGAAGCTGTCGACAGCCTGCGGGCCGAAGGTCTGGATCTTGGCCCGGCGGATGTCGAGCTGCAGCTCCTGCATGGCCTGTGTCATGTGATAGAGCAGCCCGATCTCGTCGGGTGCGTGGACCTCGACGACGGTTGCCCAGTCCGACACGTCGTTGTCGATGACGACGGCTCGGCGGGGCGGAGCCGCCGAGAGGCGTCGACGGTAGCGGGCGTTGTCGCGTGAACGTCGAAGGATCCGGGCTCGCAGCGCCGTCGAGCCGTCGAGCGCCCGCTCGCACATGGTGATGGCCTCGTCCCAGTCGACCACTCCGGCCTGCGGCGGCTGGAGGGTGAACTCCATCGCGGCCATCTGCTTTCCGTGTTTGAAGTTGTCGCCGCGCTCGGTGTGCTGGACGGCGTCGAGCACCTCAAGCCCGCAGACGGCAAGCGCCCCGGCGATGGCCGCGAACAGGCCGAGGCGGTCCACGCAGACGACGGTCAACGTCGAGTCCTTACCCGACAGATGACGTTTGCCTTCGGACATCAGAGCCAGGATCTCGACGGACGGGAAGTCGTCCGAGACGACCTCCTCCAATTCACCCCCCTCCAGCACATGCGCGGTCCGGTCGACGAGATCACGAAGCAAACCGGCTTTCCAGGTACCCCAGGCCGAGGGCCCGGTGGCGATCGAGTCGGCCTGCGTGAGTGCGGCGAGCATCTGGAGGAACTCGACCGAGTCGACGGCGGCGGCCACCGCTCGGATCGTGCCCCGGTCGGCCAAGTCACGACGAGTGGCCACGTCGGGGAGGAGCAGGTGGTGGCGACACAGGTCGACGAGCACAGCGACGTCGTTGTCCGGGTAGCCCATTCGTTGGCCGATCCCGGCGATGATCTTGATACCGACCTCCGTGTGATCACCGGGATACCCCTTACCGATGTCGTGCAGCAGTGCGCCGACGACGAGGAGATCGGGTCGGCTGACCTGCTCGACGAGGCAGGACGCGTTGACGGCCGCCTCGCACAGGTGACGATCGACGGTGTAGGTGTGGAGGACGTTGCGTTGCGGGCGACACTGCACCGCAGCCCACTCCGGCATCAACCGCTCCATGAGGCCGAAATGGTCGAGATCCTCGACCACCCGAACCGCGGGACGGCCGGCCAGGAACAGTTGGGCGAACAGATCGCGGGCCGCGGCCGGCCACGGCTCGGCGATACCGCTCCACTGCTCACCGAACCGGGCCAGATCACCCCGGTCGAGAACCATGTCCTCCTGAGCGGCCTGAGCCGCCAGGCGAAGGGGCAGGAGCGGATCGTCGTCGACGGGGACGTCGACCCTCAGCACCTCGCGTACCGGCGTGTCGTCGTTGCGGTTCCTGTACTGCCAGCGGCGCCAAGCCTCGTCGCTGTACCAGGCGATTCGGCGGGCCGACCGAGCCAGCCGCAGCATCAACTCACCGCTCGACTTGTCGCCCAGCGCCTGGGCCATTGCGTCCTGGAACTCGAGCGTCAACGTGTCGCCGGACCGGCCCTGCAGGCGGTGCAACTCGACCCTGGCCTCCAGCAACACCTCCACGTCGACCTGAAGATCGGCCACGAACCCCTCGGCGAATCCCGGTTGGGCCCCCGACGCCCAGATCATGGCGTGGACGTCGCGCAGGCCGCCCCGGCCCTCCTTGAGATTCGGTTCGATCTGGGATGCCGCGTCGCCGCGGTCGTCATGACGTTGCTCGACCGAGCGGGCCAGCTGGTGCAACAACTCGTCACGCCGTGAGGTCCACGCCTCGGAGGTGAGCCGGTCGACCTCGGACTTGTACCACGGGTTCCCGACGATCAGCCGGGTGTCGAGCAGCGCGGTCGCCCACTCGAACTCCTCGGCCAGGAGTTCCCTGGCCTGATCGAGGGTGACCACCACGTAGCCGAGGGCGAGACCCCGGTCCCAGGCCGGATACCACAGCGCCTCCGCCAGGTCGCCGCCGTCGACCTTGTCGCTGTGGACGAGGACGACGTCGATGTCGGAGGCCGGGCAGAGCTGACCGCGGCCGTAGCCGCCGACGGCCAGGAGGGCCATGTCGGCGATGTTGGCCAGGCGTTCCTGGGCGACGGACCGGAACCAGGCGTCGGTCGCACTGCTGTGGGCCTCGGCGTAGGCCAGTCCGCGCAGATGGTCGGCATCGAGGAGGGGTCGCTTACGGCTCACGAGTCGCTTTCGTCAGGATCCGGCAGGATCACATCCGGCTGGATCACGTCGTGCTGGGTCAGGAGTTCGGGTAGTCGGCGGAAGAACTGGGATCGGGAAAGCACCAGATCGTATCCCAGGTCCCGGGCCTGTTGATGAGCCGCCGTGTCGACATGGGATCCGAATCCGATCACGTTCGATCCCTCGATGCGGAACTCACCCGGGTCATCGCAGCGATCGAGATCGACGATGACCGTCGCCGGGTTCGACGCCGCGGCCTCGGCCCCCGATTCGACGAACACCACGTTCGGACCGAACCGGGCCCGATCGAACAGGTTCGGGACATGGGCCACGACCTTCGGATCCACGCTCATGGCTCCGCTCACGCTCGTCTCCGTCCTTTGTTCATGGGCGCCTCCGCCTCCGCTCACGCTCGTCTCCGTCCTTTGTTCATGGGCGCCTCCGCCTCCGCTCACGCTCGTCTCCGGCGCTGCAGATGGATGTGGGCCTTGGCCGCTCCCCAGGTGATACCGAGCTCGTGGACCTCGGGGCCGAAGTCGGCGAAACTGCCGGGCGTCAGGTCGAAAAGGTCGTCGGGGTGCAGGCGGCGGGCGTCACGATCCCGATCGACCGGTGCGACCCCGAGCCCGCTCAGGATGCCGGTCGGATACGCCGAGGCGGCTCGCAGGATGCTGAGGGGATTGGTCCACTGATCATCGAGATCGCGGGCAAGGAGATCACGCAATCGGCCACCGATGTCGGCCACGGCCGCCTTGCCGGCCTCCTCGATCCGGGCGTTGAGTGTCGCCGAAGCTTCGTTGTCCAACAAGCCCGGCGACACATATCGCTCGACCGACGCCCGGACCCACGACGGCAGCGCGGCCTCAACGGCCGAGGCCAGATCTGAGCCGTAGCGGTGGAACAGATCGTCGTCGCTTTCGACCACGAGGTCCGATCAGCCCTGGTATTCGGCGGCTCGTCGGATCGACAGTTCGACCCGTCGCCGCCCCGGGTCGACCGAGAGCACCTTCACCCGAACCTCGTCGCCGGGGGCGACGATCGACTCCGGCGTCGACACCCGATACTCGGCCATCTCCGACAGATGGACAAGCCCTTCGAACCCGCTGATCAGCACGAAGGCGCCGAAGTCGACGAGACGGGACACCTCGCCGACAACGATCGAGCCCACGTCGATCGCCTCGAGCGGATCGGGGGTCGTCTGGCGTATCGACAGGCTGATCCGCCGCTTCTTGACCTTGATGTCGAGCACCTTGACCTCGACCTCGTCGCCGACGTTGACCACATCCGACGGCTTCGACACCCGGTACCAGCTCAACTCCGAGAGGTGGACCAGGCCGGAGACACCGCCGATGTCAACGAAGGCGCCGTAGTCGGCCAGTGACTGGACACGACCCTTGCGAACCTCGCCGACGGTGATCGACGAGATCAGCTCCTGCCGCTCCCGACGTTGAACCTTCTGCAGCAGCGCCCGGCGGCTCAGAACCAGCTTCTCCCGCCGGGGATCGATTTCGAGGATCTTCAGTTCGAGCGTCTCCCCGACGTACGAGGTGAGGTCGCGAACCGGCTCGAGTTCCAGATGGGAGGCGGGCACGAAACCACGGACGCCGGCATCGACCACAACGCCCTTTTTCGAGGTCGACACCACCCGGCACCGCACAATCTCACCTGATGCGGCCTGCTGGCCGAGCTTGTCCCATGCCTGGCGTTTGAGTGCCCAAACCCGCGACAGCACCACCCGATTCTTCGGGTCCTCGCGGGCCAGCTCGGCCCCGAAAGCACGATCCCCGACCGACAGCACGGAAGACGGTTCCTCGTTGTGCAGGCCGAAGTTTCGGCGGCTGATAACGGCTGGCCGACCGTCGTCGAGGAGCAGGTCGACCGATTCGCTGGACACCTGGGTGACAACGCCCTCGACGACCCGACCCGGAGCGGTAGGCTCCGGCGTCGGCATCCGGGTCGGGGGCGGAGGAACCGGCGTCTCGGGCGGTTTCGCAGCGCCGGTGGAAGCCGGAGGTGGCGGTGGCGGTGCCGGCGCCTCCGTTGTTTTCGCGCCGTCGGTGGGAGCCGGAGGTGGCACCGGCATCTCCGAGCGCGATTCATGATGCGAATGGGCGTCGTCTGTGAGCCGCGACTCCACGTCACTGCGGTCGGCGGGCCCATCTGGTTGGGCAAGGCCGCTCATGGACCCAGAGTAGGCGTGATCGCGGTGATTTGTTGAGCTGGTGGCTACATAAGGCTCGGTCGACGGCCCGGATTCGGCGCTACTGGATTCCGACCGTGGTCAGGACGTGATCGGCTGGAGCCACCAGACCGGTGTAGAACGGGCCGAATTCGGCGTACACAGCCGAGGCCTCGTCGTAGCGCATGGTGTAGACGACCTCTTTGAGGTCGTCGGGATGCTCGGCGAACAGGGTGACCCCCCACTCGAAGTCATCGATACCGGTCGATGCGGTGATGAGCTGCACGAGACGCCCGGCGAACTTGCGGCCGCTGGCACCGTGCTCGTACATGAGCTCCTTCCGCCGGTCGAAGTCGGTGGTGAACCAGTTCTGACCTGGGTTGCGCCGCTTGCTCATGGGATAGAAGCACCATGCCGGCTTGCCCTCCGGCGGCAGCTGGGGGTAAAGCCGATCCTGTTTCATCTGATCGGGCAGGCCAGCAGCGTATTCGCTGATCTCGGTGACCGACAGGTAGCTGTCGACGACATCGAGGCCCGCCTCGGTCAGCTCGGTCTGGAGGTGGCGCAGCGCCCACAGATCGTCGTTGAGCGCCATGACCACCAGGTCGGCCTTGTGACCGAGGATGGCGGCGGTGACCACCTGGGTTCCCTGCTCGGTCGCCTTCTCCACCGCGTCGAGGACGGCGTTGCGATCGACAAGGCTAGGCGTGCGCGGCCGCTTGCAGAACAGGTGCACGACACCGAGGCCGACGGAAAGCTTGGAGGATCCAGTCACCCTGTCAGTCTAGGAGCGTCGGCTCCCGGCCGATCAAACCAGTTCGGCCGGGCTGTAGAGTGTGGCGTTACCGCCCCGGGTGAAGCCCATGACTGTGAGCCCGGCCCGGCGGGCGGTGGCGACGGCCAGGGCGGAGGGCCCGGACACGGAGACCAGTGCCGTGAATCCACCGGCCCACGCCTTCTGCACCATCTCGAACGAAGCCCGCCCGCTGACCACCAGGGCCAGCTCGTGGGCCGGCAATCGCCCATCGAGGAGCAGGCGGCCGACGACCTTGTCGACCGCGTTGTGGCGGCCGATGTCCTCCCGGATCACCAGCGGGTCACCATTGCGGTCGATGGCGGCCGCGGCGTGAACCGAGCCGGTGGTGTCGAACAGTGGCTGGGAGGATCGGAGCCGGTCGGGCGCCGCGGCCAGCGTGGCCAGGTCCCACGGCTCGTAGGCGGGCAACACCCGCAGGCGTTCGGTGAGCGTCTCGATCGCCTCGGTACCGCAGATCCCGCACGACGAGGAGATGGAACCGAGGCGGGCGGTCGGTTCCGGCACCCGGCCACCTGTCTCGACGGTCACGGCGTTGAACTCGGAGTCGATGGGCGAGCCGGTCCCGCAGTAGCGGATCCCGACGATGTCGCCCGGACCGAGCATGCCCTCGGAAAGTAGAAAGCCGGCGGCAAGCTCGAAGTCGTGCCCGGGAGTACGCATCGTCGACGACACGACATGGCCGTCGAGGTCGACCCTCAGAGGCTCCTCGACGATCAGCTCGTCGGGTTGGCGGCCACCGAGGTCGCCGTCGAAGGCTCTGGTGAACACCGGCTGGGAGCGAGAACGAACCACACCGCCAAGTCTACGGCCGCCCCCAGCCCCCCAAAGATTTGCTACAAATCTTGGGTTAGGGGATGCGGT
>JAOUGG010000060.1 GCA_029857855.1 Acidimicrobiia bacterium
TGAACAACCTCCGCAGCAGGTCCGAGCGAAACCCCGATCGGTATCCCGACCATCGACCCAGACGACCGACCACACCATCGCCGTCGCCGGGACCGCAGCCCTTGGGGCGCCTGCAACACCCGCCGATGCCACCACGACCCCAGTTCCGGCAATTCGACCGGACCATTGCCGCTCATAACGCAAGCGCGGTCACCCGATTCCCAGCATCGAGCGGCCACCCGGTATCGGCCCAAGTCCCGCGCCTCGTAATCCCGTCGCCGACCCGGCGTTCGAGGTCAGACTCGTGCCGGCAATCGAGACAGATCAAACATCTCCCGGAGGCCGACGACGACAACCGGTTCGCGTCGGGCCGTTGACCGTTCTTGATGAGGGCGACGAGGTCTAGCCCTTGACTGATCCGACGTAGGTCTCGCCCAGCGCGCTGTTCGACACGATGTCACCGTGTCCCTTTGGTGCTGGATCAAGACCGGTCGAGTCCCCCAGCTTCCAGGTGCAGTTCTTGGCGCAACCCTCCCCGAACACGACCGTGCCGCTCAGTTCGAGAACGAAGCTCGCGCCCGTCACTTCGCAGGTGAAGACCCTGTCAACCCTGATCTTGAAGCCTTTGTGGGTCGACTTCCAGATCCTTCCGTCGGTGGCCTCCCTCGTGCCCGCAGGGCACGACAGATCCGCTCCCTCACCGCTCACGGTGAACGTCCCGGCGTCGGCTGGAGGCGCGGGGATGTCGACCGTGTCCTGCTCTGACGCGTGCGCGACGTCGACGCTGGGGCGTCGAGGTCACCTTCGAGAGCCGAGTTGCGTGGCCTACCGGGAGGGTCGGAGTCTCCTCCGCCGTGCGGGGAGAGCCCCCGAGGGAGCGCTACGCGAGGTGATCCCTGCCACGGCTCAGCAGCGCTGCTACCGAGTTCGCTTCACATCCGAAAGCGACAAAGAAGATCACCGGCGAACTCGACACCCTCCTCGCGTTCTACGACTACCCCGCCGAGCACTGGATTATCTGGGGTTCGTGCTCGAAGCAACAATCCCGAGCCCCTTAGGCCCCTGTGTCGAACTCTTGGCGGGCTCACAGCGCGCCACGTTGTGGACGACGACCACGCCCGGCCGGCAAACGCCAGCATTCATCCCAACCCGGGCGTCCGCCCGGACATCGAGACTCTTGACAATTGCTCTTCTCGCGCAGCCAGATGTCCGTGTGGGTGAGACTCGAGCCTTCTTCCGCGACCCAGACGGTCACCTCTTTGAGATCTCACAACTGACCTGAAGCCGACTCTGCTCGTGCCCAAGAGATCGAACAGTCGCTGGAGCGCTCCAACCGGATCAGCTGTGGTCTGCATGGACCTCCAGCGGGGGATTGATATGGAAGACAGCTCCCGAAGGCCCGCGCCGGCGGCGACAGCATCGCGTAGGACGTCCGCATGTCAGGACCCCGCGTCCGCTGTTGGCGATTGGCGCCAGGCTTCGATCAAGGGTTCGAGCAATTGCTGCAGGGTTGGCTCGCCGATCTCGCGGACGGTGTACCGGGCTTGACGGATCGGGTGGCCGACATCGATCAGGTGGCCAAGGTCGATCGGTGTGCCGATCACGACGACGTCGCAGTCGCTGGCCCGCACGGTCTCGCTCAATTCGGCGAGCTGTTCGTCTCCATAGCCCATCGCCGGAAGCACGGCTCCGATGTGTGGATAGCGCTGGTAGGTCTCGGCGATAGAGCCGACGGCGAAGGGCCGGGGGTCGATCATCGTGTCGGCCCCGGCCTGTTTCGCTGCGACGGCGCCCGCGCCGAACGCCAAACCGCCGTGGGTGATCGTCGGCCCATCCTCGATGACCAGCACCCGACGGCCGGAAAGATCCGGCCCCGGATCGAGGGTCACCGGCGAGGCGGCTTGGATCGTGATCACGTCTGGGTTGACTCGGCGGGCTTCCTCCAACAAGGCGCTGATCGACTCGGGAGCGGCCGAATCGACCTTGTTCACGAGGATCACATCGGCCATCGTCAGGTTTGTCTCGCCGGGGTAATAGAGCAGCCCGTCGTGGGGACGCAGAGCATCGACCACGCAGATCGTGATCGTCGGCTCGATGAAGGACGTGTCGTTGTTGCCGCCGTCCCAAACGAGCACATCGGCCTCTGCCGCCGCTGCCTCCACAATCGCGGCATAGTCGACGCCCGCGAACATCAGGAGTCCCTGGCGTACGGGCGCTTCATACTCCTCGCGCTCTTCGACCGTGGGTGAGGTCGCGTCGATGTCGGCCAACGTGGCGAACCTCTGGACCCGCATGGCCGACAGGTCACCATAGGGCATCGGATGACGAATGAGAGCGACCCGCAAACCGGCGTCGGTCAGGATCTGTCCGACTCGCCGAGTTGTCGGCGACTTGCCTGCACCGGTCCGAGTCGCCACCACCGCCACCACGGGGCATGGACTCGGCAGCATCGAATCCCGCGGCGACAAGAGCCGGAAGCTTGCGCCGGCGGCCAACACCTTGGAAGCGAGGTGCATCACATAGTTGTGGGAGACATCGGAGTAGGCGAAGACCACCTCGTCGACGAGTCCGGTGGTGATGATGTCGACGAGTTCGTCCTCGGGCCTGATCGGAATTCCATCGGGGTATTGAGGGCCGGCGAGCTCGGCGGGATAGCGGCGATCGTCGATGCCGGGAATCTGGGTCGCCGTGAAGGCGACAACCGTGGTCGACGGGTCCGAACGGAACACCGTGTTGAAGTCGTGAAAGTCGCGCCCGCCGGCGCCGGCGATCACTATGCGAGTCATCGTTGTGGCCGATCGATGTAGGAATCCATGAATCCGAGGATGCCAGATCCCGGCTCGCCCGAGTGACTCTGCGTTGCTAATGCGCGAACCTCGCCGAGTCAGGTCGATCCCTCTACCATCGATGTTATGACCGAGTCGCCAGTTGTCAGCGAGACCGTGCTGCTCGAAGGCCACATCGTCGATACCAGCCGCCTGCCCAAGATCCTCGACGTCATCGTCGAATCCGGCGCCGAATACGAGATGGTCGAGCTCGAGATCGGCCACACGAACGACGACCCGAGCCGCGCGGTGATACGGCTTTCGGCATCGAGCGCAGGGGCAATGGAGGCGCTACTGGAACGACTTCAGATCCATGGGGTCAACCGGCTCGACGACGCGGACATCACGACCGCCAAATCCGAGGCCGACGGGGTGCTTCCTGCCGGATTCTATTCGACGACGAACCTGCGCAGCGAAGTTCGCATCGCCGGCGTTTGGGTTGCGGTCGAAGATCCGGAGATGGACTGCGCGATCGTGGTGACAGACGCCGGCGCCCACACCACGCCTATGCATAGGGTTCGCCGCGGCGATCGGGTCATCGTCGGGAGCTCGGGTGTTCGGGTGCACCCTTTGGCGCCCGCGGCGCCGGGCAGCGCGTTCGCGTTCATGGCCTCCGACGTCTCGTCGGAGAAGCCGAGCGCGCTCCTGGTCGACAAGGTCGCCGAGCAGATCAGAACTGCGCACCGCGATGGCCAGAAGGTTCTCGCGGTCTGTGGCCCAGCGGTTGTGCACACCGGCGGTTCACGGCCACTGGCGCAGTTGGTGCAGGCCGGTTGGATCGACGTGCTCTTTGCCGGCAACGGGTTTGCCACCCACGACATCGAGTCCAATGTTCTCGGGACCAGCCTCGGTGTCTCGGTGAGCGGTGGGGGACCAACCGAGGGTGGGCACAGCAATCACCTCCGGGTGATCAATGAGGTCCGAAGGCATGGTTCGATTGCCGAGGCGGTCGACGGCGGGTATGTCAGTGGCGGCGTCATGTACGAATGCGTACAGAAGAACGTGCCTTTTGTTCTCGGCGGCTCGATCCGCGACGACGGGCCGCTTCCCGACACCATGACCGACGTCGTCGCCGCGGCCGATGCGATGCGAGCGCTCGTCCCCGATGTGGGTGTTGCGTTGATGCTGGCGACAACACTGCATGCGATCGCGACCGGCAACGTGTTGCCCGCGGGCGTCGCCACGTTCTGCGTCGACATCAATCCGGCGGTCGCGACCAAGCTCGCCGATCGTGGCAGCCATCAGGCGATCGGCATTGTGACCGACGTCGGGCCCTTCATCAAGGATCTCCTCAACGCTCTCGCCGGCTGACTCAGATGTGGGACTCCACCACCGGCACTTCGAGTGCAACTACGGCACACCCTCGTGCTCGGTTGATCCGGCGATTGCTGAGCAGCCCATCGAGCAGGCCCGAGCCGACGGGGTCGACCTGGTTGGCCCGAACGGCTTGTTGGGTCAGTTGACCAAGCAGGTTCTCGAGACCGGGCTCGAGGTCGAGATGGAAGATCATCTCGGCTACGAAAAGGGGCACGCCATTGACCGGGCCCGGGCTCGAGGACGAGGGGCTCGGGGACCGCCGGTCGATGTGGGACGTAGGTCCCTGTGCTGGTGCTGACGCGCCAACAACACTGCCGATGGAAGGTCGACAGCTCCAACAGGGCGCTACGACTTCAATGGGTCGCTTCGCCATCCCATCGTGGCGTGGACCCTCACAGGGACCGCCGTGGGTAGCGCTTGTTCCGGTCGGACCCCACCTGAAGACCACTTGACGAAGGAGTAGGTCCCGTGAGTGACGTCGAGACGGTGGCAAGCCTCGATCTTCGAGGAAAGACCATCACCACGTTCATCCTCTACGAAGCCCATCACGCCCTTCAGGACACGGCGGTCGGTGACTGGATCGAGCTGGTCACCGACGCGTTCCCCGCGATCGATCCTGACATCGCCGCCTGGTGCCGCACGACCGGGAACCCGCTCATTGACGTGGTCGTGGACGGCGACACCCGCAGGTACGTGATCGAGAACGGGCCGCAACGCCGTTCGGGACACAAGCTGGCGGCCGTGATCTCCGACGACGGCCTCTTCGAGCTCTTGTCCCCGCTCGGCTTCGCCCTGGCCGCCGCTCTCGAAGGCGACGACGTCTCGATCTACTTCCTCGGCCCTGCGACCAGATCGCGGGACAACCACTTACGGTCGTGGGCGCCGAGCCATTTCGCGCCCGGTATATCGACGCTCATCGTTCGCTGCGCCCTCCCACGCCTTCGGTCATGATCTCACCAACCCCATCGAGGTTATGGTAAAGCCACTACGCCGATCCCGGGGCCTCCGTGGGCTGGCAAGCCTGCTCCAGGCGGATCCATCCTCGCGTCGACGAATCGCGCAGTGGTCTCCTCGATAGAGTCCGGAGAGTGGCGAGAGAAGGGATTGAGGACGTGCATGTGGTCACCTGGAACATTAGGCACGGCGACGATCTCGACCGTGCGATCGCGGCACTGCGGAGGCAGGCCGACCTGGCCGCAGCCGACGTGATCCTCCTGCAGGAGATGGATGAGCCGGGCACGATCGAAGTGGCCGACGCGCTCGGCTACCACCACGTGTACGCCTCGCCGGGCCGACACGCCAAGACCGGTCGCGACTTCGGGAACGCGATCCTGAGTTCTGCCCCACTCGCCGATCGCGAGGTCGTCGAACTTCCTCACAAGGCCCTGCTCGCAGGCCACGCCCGTATTGCCATCGGCGCGACCGCCACCTTCGACGGACTCGATGTGCGGCTGTGGTCGACGCACACCGAGATCCCCTCCCTCGCCTGGCCCAAGCGCCGGGACCAGTTCGAGGTTTTCGCCAAGGCCCTGGCCGGCTCGGGACACGATCACGTGATCGGCGGCGGCGACTTCAACACGATCAGCCGCAAAGGCATACGTTACCTGATCAACCATCTCGAGCAGCATGGACTGGCCCACGTCTCGATCGAGGCCGTCACCCTTCGCCGGGCCGGGCGGAACTTCACCCTCGATCATCTGTTTGCCAGGGGCCTCTGTCCGATCGACTCCGGCGTCGTGACGAAGCTCGACGTCAGCGATCACGCCCCGGTCTGGGTCCGGCTGGAACTGATCGGATCCTGACCCACTCGACCGGAGACGTTGGTCAGCTGACGGTGAAGTCGGCGGGGCGGTGTCCGACGAGAGGGTCATGGCCTGGGTCTGCGTGTCGATGTCGATGAGCTGGACGCCGAAGCTTGACCCGAGCGCTCCCGATCGAATAAGGCCATTCGTCACGTGGACCCGACCGGAACGGGATAGACCTGTTCACGGGCGCGGCCACCTCGACCGATACCGTGTGATCGGAGTTGTGACGTGATCCGGGATCGTGGTCGGTCACCGTGATGTTCACTTCAACCGGTGGTGTCGATGACAGGCCGGCGACCGACAGTCGACAGAGCCGTCACCCGACGAGCGAGGAGTGGTGCATGATCGAGGAAACTGGGGCCGAAACCGTCGAGGACACCGTGGTGTTCATCCCGGCCTGGAACGAGGAGGGCAACCTGTCCGCCGTCCTTGACGAGCTGGCGGCCGGGCTGCCGGGCGTCCATGTCCTGGTCATCGATGACGGCTCGACGGATGCCACGGCTGCCATCGCCCGAGACCACGGCGCCACTGTCGTTTCGTTCCTGGAGAACCGAGGATTGCGACACGGGATCGCTGCAGGCTATCGGGAGGCACAATCCCGCGGCTACTCGTACTGCGGTCGGGTCGATGCCGACGGCCAGCACCCCGTGGACGAACTCCGCCGGCTGCTGGAGCTCGTCCGATCGGACGACTGCGACGTGGCGATCGGCTCCCGCTTCGCCGTCGACACCGAATACGACGGCCGGCGGTACCGCCCATCGCCGTCACGCCGGCTCGGCATCGGGCTCCTGCAGACCGCTATGCGGGTGCGGTTGGGGCGACGCTTCCACGACCCGACCTCCGGGATGGTGGCGGCGAACGCCAAAGCCATGACCGAACTGTCCGATCCGTACGTGAGCGGGGCGCCGGAGGTCGAGGCGCTGCTGCGGTTGAAGGCGGCCGGGCTCCGAGTGGAGGAGGTCCCGGTCACCATGCGGCCAAGGGCCAGCGGAGAGTCGAAGCTCCAGGGAACGAAGGCCGTCAAGCTCGTGGCGACGGTGATCACCACCCTGCTGTTCTTCGGAGGCCTCCGGCGATGGCGGTCCACGCCGGCGTCGTGATGCGGGCCATCGTCGTACTCGGCTACTCGGATCGGGGTGCGAGCACCCTCCACCCGATCTGCGCCAGCCGTCTGGAGCGAGCGATCGCCATCGCCACCGACGACGACGTTGTCGTGCTGTCAGGCTGGGCCCGCCTCCCCGACACCAGATCCGAGGCCGAGCTGATGGAGGACGCCTGGACCGGTCGGGGTCGAGAGCTGATCATCGACCCGGATGCCACGACGACGGTTGGAAACGCGGCCAACGCGCTTGCGAGCCTCCGCCGGGTCGGCGCGACCAAGGTCGTGGTGGTGACATCACGCTGGCACGCGCCGCGGGCGAGGGTCACCTTCCTGTGGGAGTTCCGCCGGACCGGTATCGCCGTTGCCGCGGTCACCGCACCCGGTGGCCGATCCCGAGACTGGCTTCGCGAGATCCTCGGCTGGCTGATCTTGCCGTTGCAGCTCTTCACCCGACGATCACAACCGACCTGACCAGGCAACGACGTACACATCCCCGAATCGGCGCGGAGTGGCCGGGTCGGCGAGCCGCTCGCGACGAAGGGCTCGTCCACCGTCGTGGGAGCTTTGGCGCAGCTGGTCACCGAGATGTCCGTGACCGCCATCAGTGGCGCCGCGATGACGGCGGGCTCGACGTCGTTGTCCGGAGGATCTGCCACATGGCTGTCTGCCGATCTTTCGCGAGTTCTGAGCCCCGCAGGTATTCAGACTGGCCTGGTGACCGGTGGCTGG
This sequence comes from Acidimicrobiia bacterium, assembly GCA_029857855.1. Lineage (GTDB taxonomy): Bacteria > Actinomycetota > Acidimicrobiia > Acidimicrobiales > SZUA-35 > JAHELU01. The sequence continues at coordinate 7,758 of JAOUGG010000060.1, forward strand.
GGTCCATCAGCCGGTGCTGTGCTGCGCCGGCGAATGAAGGTCGAAGCGGCCAGGGTGAGCACAGCGATGACAAATGCAGACTCGGTAGCGCGGCGGTTGGCACGGGTCCAGGAGTCGTCGGCTATGCGGTCGATTTCGTCGATTGTGAGTTCAGGCAGCTCCGCCTGTATCAGGGCGAGAAGCCGATCATCATCGAGGCGCTGTTCTGCGTCCTCGAGTTCGATGGCCAGGACGCGTGCCTCAGCGGGTGAAAGGTCCTCGCCGATCGCTATGGCAGAGGTGTTGACGTAGAAGCCGAAGAACGACGCCAGCATCGCAGTTCCGATTATTGCGGTGCCGAGGGAGGTCCCGAGCTCCTTGCAGCCATCGACGCACGCGAGCGAGCAACACAACGCCAAGACGAGCCCAGTCGCCTCCTCCGCTCGGCGGCCTGCCAAATAGCCGCCACACGACAGATCCCATCGCTGGAAAGTGCTGCGCCGACGAGTGTCAAAGCGAAGCGTTCCCAGCCGCCGACCCGGGACCCGTGGCCGTAGTGGTTCATATCGCAGAAGCGTTGCTCAGGTTGGTTCATCGCTTTTCGACTCCTCGGGTAGCGAGGCGATCGCAGCGTCGACCGCTTCGTCGAGATTGGTGTGGAACCGCGACGCACCCAGTCGCGCTTCGACGCCGTCCGCGGCGAGCATCGAGCGAACGTCGGGCTTGACCCGGGCCAGGCGGAGCCCGACACCGATCGCTTCCCCCGACGTCAGCAGACCATCGATCATGCCGGTGCCCTGTGAATCCATGAAGTTGACGCCGGCGAAGTCCACGACGACTTCGCGGATCGGTGGATCGGCTCCGACGACGGCGTCGCGCAGCCTGTCGCTGAGGACCTCGGTCGTGACGAAGTAGAGGCCGGCATCGAAACGGACCACGAACACGCCCGGGTACGTCGTTGCCTCGGGATGGTCGTCCACGCTCCAGAATGCTGTGGTGCCGGGCCGGCGACCGAGCTCGGGCGTGGCGGGTCGAGCGTTGACGTAGACGAGCCAGCCAAGCGACAAGATCACGCCGATGACGACGCCGGCCAGCACGCCGGCCGAGAGCACGCCCAAGATGGCGGCCATCGCAATCCAGAAGTCGAATCGCGACACCCGGTGGAGCCGGCGCATCTCGGGGAGGTCCATCATCCCGAACACGACGGCATCGATGATGATCGCTCCGAGCACGGGCGTCGGCAGCTTGGAGAAGACCGGGGCCAGGAGGAACATGGTTCCGACGACGACCGTTCCGGTCACCAGTGACGCCACCTGCGTCCGCGCCCCGGATGAATCGTTGAGTGAGCTGGCCGACAGGCTGGTCGACACGGGCATGCCCTGGAACGCGCCCGCACCCAGGTTGGCCAAGCCTTGCGCCAAGGCCTCCTGTTCGATGTCGATCCGGTAGCTGTGTCGGCTGGCGAACATTCGGGCGTTGCCGGCGGTCTGGGAGAAGCCGATGAGGAGGAGCGCGAGCGACGCGATCAGGATTGTCTCGTAGTGCTCTCCGATCAGCTCGACCGAGGGGAACTCGAGAGTCGGGAGGCCGCGTGGGACGTCACCGACGGTCGCCACGCCTCGGCCCTGCAGATCGAACAGCAACGAGGCTGCGAGACCACCGGCCACCAGCAAGAACGCACCGGGGACGTTGGGCGCAACAGCTCGTAGCGCGAGCACCAACCCGATGGCAGCGAGTCCGACCCAGAGTGTGGTGGTGTCCAATTCGT
>JAOUGG010000715.1 GCA_029857855.1 Acidimicrobiia bacterium
CCGGGTGCGGCGCAGCAGATACAGCGCCGGGAACAGCAGGAGCACGACGACGGTCTGCCCGATCTCGATGCCGATGTTGCGACCGAGCAACGAGATGAGCTGGGTGCTGCGGGACACGTCGAGCCCCTCGACCAACGAAGCGAATCCCATGCCATGGAACAACCCGAAGGTGAATGACAGGAGCCACTCCCGGTTGGCGAACACCGGGCGGATGTTGTGCAGAGCGGCCGCGGCGATCGATAACGCGATAATGAACTCCACCAGCTTCGACGGTGGCAGCGGCAAGATGCCGAGACCGGCGAGTGTGAAGGTGATCGAGTGGGCCACGGTGAACATCGTCACGATCTTCAGCACCCGCCACAACGAAGCCTGGAACCCGCTGGTCGGCCACCACCGGGAATCGAAGACGAGCACGGCAGGCAGCAGCAGCACGAGCACGAAAAGGATGTGGTCGGGCCCGGTCTGGATGTGGTTGACGCCCTGCTTGACGCTCGCCGTCAGGTTCTTGAACCAGCTCGGCTGGCCGAGATCGACGACCTGTTCCCGGCTGTTGCCGTCGAAGGTGGCGAGCGACTCCCAACCGTTCTCGATGACGCCACCGGCCCAGTCGTTGGCGACGAGCAGCAACGAACTGCGACCGTCGACCTCGTCGACGAAGGGATCGAAACGCAGATCGAAGTTGCGGGGCACGGTGTCGGTTACGGCCACGGTGAAGGGGGCGATCAGGTAGTTGTCATCGGCCTCGTTGGCCTCGGAGAAGAACACCGACAACTCGCCGAACGACGTGTCCCACTGCTGGCCATCGGCACCGAAGACCATGTGATCATTCAGGTAGGCGACGATCTCGTCGGAGTAGCCGTCGATGACGGCGTGGTTGCCGACGTCTTCACTGATGCCGAGCGCGGTGCGTACGTCCGGGATCGGTGCTTCGACCCGCCCCGCAAGCGTCGACGGTGTCACGTCGATGTAGAGATAGGTCTGGTCGCCGCTGTGGGCCGATGCGGCCGACGTCAGGCCGAGGATCAGCGCCACGCACAGTGCCACGGCCACCGCCACGCCACGCCTGCCGGTAAGTATTCGGGTCATGTTCAACTCCCGCGCCATCCATGCATCCGCTCGAACCGACTCAACGATAGAAGGTTTGGACGCCCGTCAAGACCCAAGTTGAAGAGTTTACTGGAAGGTTTTCGGAGCCGAAAGGTTCCGAAATCGGCGCGTCTTCCTACAGTTGTTCGTACCGGGGTCAAGGGAGAATCGTGGAGCCGGCACCATTGGTCGGGGCAAACAAGGGGCGATCGTTGGCTGACGGTAGCGTCGCGGTCTCACTGCGGGCGACCGAATCCGGACCGCTGCTCACACCGATGCAGCGGTCCCTGTGGACCTCGCAGAGGCTGAACGACCGTCAACCGATTCAGAACATGGCGTTGGTGTCGCGCATCGACGGCCCTGTCGACGCCGAACGCCTGGCCCGGTCCTTTGCCTCCGTCGTCGCCGCCCACGACATTCTTCGCACCACCATCCGGCGAGGCCCCGACGGTGACCGGGTCGAGCTGTTCACCGTCGACCCGGCGGCGGACTGGTCGGAGCTGACGGAAAGCATGGCGCTGCCCGTGGAGCAGGTCGATGCGTTGGTGGCCGAGCGCTGCCGGATGCCGCTCGACATGAGCCGGCGCGGGTTCGACAGCCTGGTGATGACCCATCCCGACGGCACCTGCTCGTGGTACCTCAACATGCACCACGTGATAACCGACGCGACTTCCTCGGCCCTGGTCTTCACGGCCACGGCCGATGTGTACTTCATTGACGGCCACCCGTCGGTGGCGACGGATGAAGCCGGCACGTCCTACTACGAGTGGGCGGCTGGTGAGTTCACACTCGGAGCGGAACCGACCCGATCACGACAACGGGCCGTGCGTCACTGGTCGGATCGAACACCGGCCGTCGAGCTCGACCGTCTCTACCGGCCCGCCGACCGGCCATCCGTCGCCGGCGACGGTGCAGGGGCCGCCACCCGATTGCCGGTCCCGGTCGATGATGATCTCCTCGCCCGCATCACCGAGCGCCTGGATGGTGACTACAAACTCCTGAGCCCCGATCTGTCCTGGACCGTCCTGCTGATGACGGCCCTCGCAGTCCAACTGCATCGGACCTCCGGAGCAGACCGCTTCGCCATCGGCATGCCGGTCCACCATCGTGGCCGCCCCGACACTCGGGAGCTGATCGGTCTCACGATGGAGTTGTTCCCCGTCGACATCGTGATCGAGGGCGGCGACACCTTCGCTGATCTGCACGCCCGGGTCGGTCGGGCCGTGATCGACACCATGCGTCACGCCGTTCCCGGCACCAGCCCGGCTGCGGATGTCAGCGCGGTCGTCAACATCATCCCCCGAGCCCAGCAGACCCGATTCGGTCCGCACCCGGCCGCCACCCGATGGATTCATCCCGGTGCCATTGACCAGAGCCACCTGGCGCGGCTCCAGATGACCCGCTACGCCGAGCCTATGGCGGGTGCCGACGCGGCCAACGGAGCGGAAACGGAAGCGGAGACCGAGACGTTCAGCTTCGCTCTCGACCTGGCCCACCGGGCCGCCGACCCCTGGACCCGTCGGTTCGCCGTCGAACACCTGCTCGTCGCGCTGCGTCGGCTGGTGACCGAACCCGACACGCGGATCGGCACCCTGCCGCTGCCGACCGCGGCCGAGCACAACGTGCTGGCCGAATGGGGAAGCGGGGCGCCGCTCGCCGATTCAGC
>JAOUGG010000716.1 GCA_029857855.1 Acidimicrobiia bacterium
CGGTTCGTCGGTCATGCCCTCCCACCAGACGTCGTCGTCGATGGTCTTGGCCACGTTGGTGAAAACACAGTTGCCGTGCAGGGTGGCCATGGCGTTGGGGTTGGTCTCGTCCGACGTTCCGGGGGCGACACCGAAGAACCCGGCCTCGGGGTTGATGGCGTAGAGCTGGCCGTCGTCGCCGAATTTCATCCAGGCGATGTCGTCGCCGATCGTTTCCACCTTCCAACCGGGAATGGTGGGGATCAGCATGGCCATGTTGGTCTTGCCGCAGGCCGATGGGAACGCGGCGGCCACGTACTTCTTCTCGCCGTTCGGCGGGGTCACGCCTATGATCAGCATGTGCTCGGCCAGCCAGCCGTCGGTGCGGGCCATGGTGGAGGCGATGCGGAGGGCGAAACACTTCTTGCCCAGCAGCGCATTGCCGCCGTAGCCGGACCCGTAGCTCCAGATCTGTTTGGTTTCCGGGAAGTGGACGATGAACTTGTTCTCGCCGTCGCAGGGCCACGGGACCTCATTGCGGCCGTCGATCAGCGGGTAGCCGACGGAGTGCACGCAGGGAACCCAGTCGCCGTCGCCCAGAACCTCCAGTGCGCCGGCACCCATGCGGGCCATGGTGCGCATCGACGCGGCCACGTAGGCCGAGTCGGTGAGCTGAACGCCGATGTGGGCGATGGGGGAGCCCAGGGGACCCATGGAGAACGGCACCACGTACATCGTGCGGCCCCGCATCGAACCGGTGTACAGCTCGAGCATCTCGGACTTCATCTCCGCCGGATCCCGCCAGTTGTTGGTGGGACCGGCGTCGGCCTCGTTCTCACAGCAGATGAAGGTTCGTTCCTCGACCCGGGCCACATCGGCGGGATCGGACAGGGCGAGGTAGCTGTTCGGCCGCTTGTCCTCGTTCAGCTTCGTGAACGTGCCCTTTTCGACCAGCTCGGCGGCGAGCCGATCGTATTCCTCGGCGGAACCGTCGCACCAGTAGATGTCGACGGGCTGAAGAACCTCGGCCCATTCGCTCACCCAGGCCATGAGCCGGGTATTGGTCGTCGGTGCTGTCAGTACGGTCATGTCCTCGAACTCCGGTGTTTGAGGGATGACGGCCGGATTGCCGCCCTAGGTCTCTAGATGTTCGGGTTCGGACCACTCGGGCGTGCCCATGTCGACCTCCGAGCCGAGACGAAGCGATGTTGCCTTGGAGTAACCGTCGAGATCGAAGATCACCCGCTGGCCTGGTCGCAACATACGAAAGACGGAGCCTTCCAGCGCGCCTGCGGCCAATTCGTATTCGGCCAGATCGGCCGTATCGGTGATGATGATCCCGTCACGGGTAACCGGATCATACGATTTGACGACGCCTTGCACGTGGGTCCCATCCTTCGTGGCTTTGTCATTCTTGACACTGTCTCGGACTGCTGTCGGATCGACATCCGCCCTACGAGGATAGGCCTCGGCGGGGGAAAGCTGACGGTCCTGACCCGTAGAGGAGACAGTAACGTTCGTGCCGTCGCGGGGTGAACCCGGCCCTGGGAACTATCACCGGACGCAATGGCGGGTATCACTCGACGGTATCCGTCCGGTGGCGCACCACCCATTGGTTCGGTGTTCCGCCCGTCTGCTAGACAGTCAGCTATGAGCGAAACCGAACCCGTAGGGCCGAGGGCGGCGTCGTCGTTCACCGCGGAGGCCAACGCCGCCTCCGTGTTCTCGTTCGACGATCCCGGCGACACCGAGCGGGCCACCCGGGGTTTGATCGCCCAGCTCGACGGTGGTCGGGTGATGCTCGGCGATCACGTCGTATTCGATGTGGCCGAACACGCCTTCGTGACCGAGATGGCCGAGGCACCCGACACCGTCCATCCCGGTCTGTGGCGTCAGGCCCGGCTCAACGTCAACCACGGACTGTTCGAGGTGGCCGACGGGGTCTGGCAGGTTCGGGGCTACGACATCGCCAACATCACCTTCCTGGCCGGCGACCGCGGCTGGCTGATCATCGATCCACTGACCAACGCCCGGGCCGCGGCCGCGGCGCTCGGGCTGGCCAATCGCGTCCTGGGGGAGCGCCCGGTCACGTCGATCATCTACACCCACTCCCATGTCGACCATTTCGGGGGGATCCTCGGGGTCACGAGTCATGAGGCGGTGGTCAGGGGCGACGTGCGGGTCGTCGCCCCCGAGGGGTTCCTCGAGGAGGTCGTCTCCGAGTTCGTCATCGCCGGCCCGATCATGGGCCGGCGGGCCTCCTACCAGTTCGGTCCATTTCTCCCGCCCGGTCCCCGGGGTCATGTCGACTGTGGGTTGGGTTCGGCCATGGGTCGGGCCCGTTCCGATCTGATCGCCCCGACCGAGACCATCAGCGAGACCGGACAGGAGCTGACGCTCGACGGCATCCGCGTGGTGTTCCAGAACACGCCCGACGCCGAGGCGCCGGCGGAGATGAACTTCCAGTTCCCCGACAAGCGGCTGCTGTGCATGGCCGAGAACTGCACCCACACTCTGCACAACCTGTATCCGATCCGCGGAGCCCAAACCCGCGATGCGCTGGCCTGGAGCAAGTACATCCAGGAGGCGATCGATCTCTGGGCCGGTGATTCCGACGTCATGTTCGCCAGCCACCACTGGCCCCGGTTCGGGCGCGACGACGTGCGGGCGTTCCTCATGATGCAGCGTGACGTCTACCGGTGGCTGCACGATCAGACCATGCGGCTGGCCAACCAGGGTCTGGTGCCGACGGAGATCGCGGCCGAGATG
>JAOUGG010000717.1 GCA_029857855.1 Acidimicrobiia bacterium
GCCATTGCGGGTGATGGCGCCGGACAAAGTCTCGACCAGCCCGGCCCGGTCGTTGCCGAGGACCGTGATGACCAAATGCTGCATCTGCTCAGCGTAACCCAGGCCGACCGGACGGATCCCATCGGTGAACCTAGAATCGACGACATGGTTGGTCGAATGATCCGGGAAGCAGTCGAGAACATGATCGACGATGTGAAGGAGTCGATCGAGGAGCAGGGACGTCAGGTCCAGCACGCTGGTCGTGTCCAGCGGCCGGGTCCGATGCCTCGCCTCCAGGCGCCGCCACCCCCGTTTGCACCGCCCTCCGTGGCGCCGTCTCCAGCTCCACCGTCGGCTTCCTCAGCCGTCGCGCCCCCGGCTCCGACCCCGACGAGGGCGCCTTCGCCTGCTGCGCCGTCGAAACCGGATCGACCCGCCGCCCCTGAGACCGTCGACGTCGACGAGGGAGCCGCTTTCGACTCCGCCTCCGCCTCCGTCGATTCGGTCGAAGATCCAAACGTCGAACCCGACGGGGGGACCGCACCCGAACTCGAGCTCGAGACGATCGCTCGCCTCGAGGCCGACGTCGAGACCGCCCGCGAGCTGTATCGGGACGCCCGCGACGACCTGCGGGAGGCCCGGCGGGCCGCTCGCCTGGCCGCCCGCGACGACCGGAAGAACCGGCGCCACGAACGGCGCTTGCGACCCGAGATCGACCAACGCTCCTGACCGGAGCCGAGTCGATCCGGGTCGTTCGTCAAGGCATCTGGCGGACGAACCGAGATACTGGGTGACATGATTCGGCGTTCCCCGGCGGTGGCTTCTCGACGCGTCGCTGCTGCGATCACGTTCGCGGTCACGGCGTTGGCGACCTCGTGCGCCGCGCTGACCGAGACGACCGCCACCGAACGCCAGGTCGGCGACCGGAGTGCCCTGTCGAGGAGCGACGCCGACGCCAGCTCGAGTCGTGACGTCGAATCCGGCGGCGGAGCAGATGGAGATGCCGGTTCCGGCAGCGGTGCGAGCCCGCGAGGAAGCCGAACCGCGTCCTTGCTCCCACCGTCGGTGTCTCAGGTGTGGGAGGCCGGCGAGACGGGCTTGTACTTCACGGCGGCCGACGGTCGAACCGAGATCGTCGCCTTCGACCTGACCACCGGCATCGTTCTGTATCGGGTCGACACCCACCCGGCGGGGGCGCTGCGGGGTGTGGCGCCGTCGCTCTACGTGAGCGAGGGCCTCGAGGTCTTCCTCGCCCCGGTCGTTTCGGAGCGGTACGGCGATCTCTACGCCGATCTGGTGGCCTACGATCTCGACACCGGTGAGCAGATGTGGGACGCCGAGTTCCCGATCGGCGGCACCCCGTTGTTCGGATGTGGCGATGAGCAGGTGTGCGCCCGGGGCGACTACGAGCAGTCGAGGTACTCGGTGCTGAGTGGCAGGACGCTGTCGACGGCCGAAATCGAAGGCGGGACGATCATCGCCGCCGCCGACGAGCACCTGGCGACCATCGATCGCGAGCGCGACAGCCAGGAGACGTTCCGCGGGTTGCTCGGGTTCGGTGCCTACGGCGATGAGCAGCGTTGGTCGATCGAGGCGGGCGAGCTGGCCGAGCTCATCGGCGTTCCGCTCGATCCCGGTTGGGGCTGGAACTCCGACATCGATCCTGCGTCGGGGGTGGCGGCCATGACCCTGGCCAACGCCGACCCCGATCTGATCGGTGGAACCGTAGGGCTCGACCTTGCTTCGGGTCGCACGGCTTGGGCTCGATCCGGCGTCAGCGACTGCCTTTACAACTTCCCGGAGGAGCGGCCCATGATCAAGTGTGTCGCCTCCGCCGACGACCCGATGCTCGTCGACCGGATCGTCCGCATCGATCCTGCGACCGGCGACGATCTGTGGTCGATCGCCGTCGCCGATCCGTTCGTCCCCTACGACGTCGAGATCGTGCACGGTACCGAGTACCTCTACGTGTGGATCGGTGAGCAGGTGCTCGTCTACGACCTCGACAACGGCCAGCCGGTTCTGTCCGACGGCCCGTTCCTGTGCGCCAACAGCTTGTGGACCTACGACGTCGACTACTACCCGGACGAGGACCCGTGGGAGTACTTCGCCGACACCCTCGTCGTGCTGTGCGACGCCGACGGTTTCCTGCTGCAGCCCCTCGATGTGGCCGAGGTACTCGCCGACACCGATATTGCAGGCTCCCGGCGCGTGTCGTTCGACTGGGAGCTTCGGCCTTTCGTGCTCGACGCCGTCCCCCAGGCGATGATCGACGGCGATTCGGGCGAGGCCTGAGCGACGCGCTCGATGCCGCCGGCCTCGGCCGGCTCACTCCTCGGCCGGCTCACTCCTCGGCCGGCTCACTCCTCGACGGCCGGCGGTTCGAACACGTAGTGCTCGATGATTTCCTCCTCGTTGCCGTCGTCGTCGATCCGGACGCAGTTGCCGCCCCACGCCACCAGGTAGGTCGGGGAACCGACGGCCTCGGTGTTGAGCGCGCACGACTGTGGTGTGGTCAGCGCCCGCCGGACCTCGAGCCCGTCGGCGATCCTGATCCACTTGAGCTCGGCCCCCTCCATGAAGGCCAACCACTCGTCGGTGTGGACGAGGGGACGGACCTCGCTGAAGCCCGTGACCGATCCGGGGAAGTCGACCTCGACGGCCAATTCCCGCCAGGCGGCTGGTCGGCCGGGGTCGGCGGCCAGGTCGCTGTCGTCGTCGAGGACGAGGGCGGCGACGGCGTCGTCGGATTGGACGCCCGGTTCGAT
>JAOUGG010000061.1 GCA_029857855.1 Acidimicrobiia bacterium
TGATGAAGAAGACCGAGCCCCACCAGAAGGATTCGAGCAGCGTGCCGCTGGCCAGCGGGCCGAGCGCTCCGCCGGCGCCGGCGAATCCGGCCCAGGCGGCGATGGCCTTGCCCCGCTCGTGGGGCGGGAAGACGACCGTGATGATCGACAGGGTGGCCGGCATGATGAACGCCGCGCCAATACCGGCCACGGCCCGGAGAGCGATGAGTTGCTCGGGATTGGTGGCCAGCGTTGCCGCCAGCGCGGCGAGGCCGAAGATCACCAGGCCCAACATGAGGGCCCGCTTGCGGCCGTAGCGGTCACCGAGCGCCCCGGCGGGGAGCAGCAGCCCGGCGAACACGAGGGCGTAGGCGTCGATGATCCAGAGTTGTTCGGACTGGGTCGCGTCCAGGGCTCGAACGATGGTGGGGATCGCGACGTTGAGCGAGCTGACCGAGGAGACGACCAGGATCAGCGCGCCGCACATGATCCCGAGGATCAGCTTGCGGCGGGGATGGCCGACCTCGGGGTCGAAGTCCAGATCTCGAACGTCGTGGAATGAGTCGGTGGCCGCGTCGGCGGCGGTTTGTGGTGTCGGGGCCACACCGGCCGCGTCAAAACTATCGGACATGGTGTTGCACGGTAGTCCCCGGTCCGAACTTGTGCAACACATTGTTGCACAAGTCGCAACGGCTTATTCTCGGCGACGTCGACCGCGCGCTCGTAGGCTTGGACGATGGGACACATCGCAGTGAGCGACCTCGGTTACGCCCATCCGGGCGGGTCGATGCTGTTCACCGAGGTGTCGTTCAACCTGAGCCCCGGCGCCCATGCCGGGCTGATCGGCAACAACGGCGTCGGCAAGACAACGCTGATGCGGATCCTGGCCGGTGAGCTCGAACCGACCGAAGGCGACGCCAACCTCGGTGGACGGGTTCGCTACATGGCCCAGGACGTCGGGGTGGGACCGTCGGCGCCCTCGGCCACCTCGTCGGTGGGCACGGTGCGGGAGATGCTGATCGACTGCTCGCCCGAACCGCTGCGTTCGATCGGCCGCCGACTTCTGACCGCCGAGGCGGCTGCGGCCGACGGTACCGGAGCGGCCGGCCAGGATGCGGCGATGAACCTGGCCGAACTCATCGGCGAGTGGTCCGATTGCGGCGGCTACCTGGCCGAGGCCGAGTGGGATGCCACCCTCAGCCGGGTGGTGCGCTCCAACCTGGACGACGTCGGGCAACGGCTCACCACCCAGCTCTCCGGCGGCGAACGCAAACAGATCGTGCTCGACCTCCTCTTCTCGTCCGACGCCGACGTGCTCCTCCTCGACGAACCCGACAACTATCTCGACGTCCCGGCCAAACGATGGCTGGAGGAGCTGATCCGCACCACCCGCAAGACGGTCCTGATGGTGTCGCACGACCGACAGCTCCTGCGCGACTGCACGAACCGCATCGTCACCCTGGAGGCGTTCGGGGCGTGGGTCCACGGTGAGTCCTACGCCACCTACCCGGCGGCTCGGGAGGCTCGACAACGGCAACTCGGCGACGCGCTCGGACGATGGAAGGACGAGGAGCGGCGACTCTACAAGTTCTACAAGGAGATGAAGTTCAAGGCCTCGTACAACGCCGACATGGCCGGTCGGGCCAATGCGGCCGAGAGCCGCTGGGAGCGGTTCGTGGCCGCCGGTCCCCCGCCGCCACCGGCACCGGAACAGAACGTGCGGGTCCGGTTGCGGGGCGGCGATTCCGGGCGCCGGGTGGTGGCCCTCGATGCCGTCGAGCTGCCCGATCTCGTGTTCCCGTTCTCCGACGAGGTCTACTTCGGTGAGCGGCTCGGTCTCGTCGGGCCGAACGGTTCGGGCAAAACCCACCTGCTTCGGCTCCTCGCCGGTCACCCGATCACCCATTCGGGCACCGTCAAGCTCGGTACCCGGGTCGAGGCCGGCCTGTTCACCCAGGTCAACGACAACCCGGAACTCACCGGCGGCACCGTGCTCGATCCGGTCATGGCGCGGGTCGGCAACCACGAGCGGGCCATGGGCGCGCTGGCCCGCTATGGGCTGGCATCGGCGGTGGCAGGCACGTCGGCCCAGTCCTATGAGACGTTGTCGGGTGGGCAGAAGGCCCGCCTCGAGATCCTGTGTCTCGAACTCGACGGCCACAACCTCCTGCTGCTCGACGAGCCGACCGACAACCTCGACATCGACTCGGCCGAGGCGCTCGAATCGGCGCTCGACACATTCGAGGGCACCGTGATCGCCGTCTCCCACGACCGCGCCTTCCTGGCCAACTTCGACCGGTTCTGGATGGTCGGCCACGATGGCTTCGTCCACACGCTCCCCGATTGGGAGTCGGCCCTGGCCGCCGTGACCAAACCGACCGCCGTCGATGGCATCAAGCTCGCCAAGCTGTTGACCGAGGTCGGGTGAGCGGTCGCAGCGCCTCGCCCGGCTGAGCGCCCGGGGCCTTCAGGCCCAAAGGGTTCAGGGTTCGGCCCGATTGCGCCGTTACCTTTGTGATGGGTACTCGATTCGTCTCCCGCGGCCGTCCACCCGGCGCGATCGTCGTGGCCGTCGCCATGGGCCTCGCGTTCCTCGCCACCTTGACGGTGCCGGGAACCGCCGGCGCGGCCACCGACGACTGCAGGATCTCGGAGCCGTCGTCGGAGTTGGAGCCGGTCGTCGGACTGTCGCCCGACCACGCCCAGGTGTGGCGTCTCTATCAGGCGACGTTTCTGCGTCAACCCGATGCGCAGGGCCTCGCCCACTGGGTGGGGGCGGCCCAGGACGGAATGAGCCTGGAGGAGATCGCCTCCTATTTCACCAGTGGCACCGAGTTCAAGAACCGGTACGGGAACGTGTCGAACGCCGAGTTCGTGCGGCTCGTCTACCGCAATGTGCTGTGTCGGGTGCCCGACGGCAGCGGTGAGAACTACTGGGCCGGCCAGCTGGGTTCCGGTTCGCTCAGCCGATCCGACTTGGTCGTCAACTTCACCGAGCTGCGGGAGTATCTGCGGTTCACCGACACCTGCCACTCGATCTACTCGGCCGAGAGCTCGGCGGCCGGCCACTGTGGAGCCGAAGGTGTCGTGCCGCTGGGGCAGGCCACGCTGGCGGCCAACGGGTACCAGGCCTACAACAAGTCGTTCCCCGGCGGGTCGTTCCAGGGTGTGATCGTCGACCTCGACCGGGTGCTCGCCGATGGCCGGTTCTCGACCGGCCACAACCGCTGCTCGGTGGCGTCGATCAACGCCAACTGGTTGGTCGCGTCGGAGAAGGATTCGTTCAATCCCGGGGCGCTCGGCATTGGTGTGGTCGACGGGGTACACGTCAAGAACTCGTCGGACCGGACCGACCGTGGTGTGTTCGGGGTGCGGGTCGACTCGGCCCCGAAAGCCGTGGCCGAGGACTGGCCGGTCACCGGGCAACCGTGGCCGAGCCCGAGTGAGTCCGACACGAAACTCAACAGCGTGATCCACACCAAGGGCAGCCTGGTGCTTGAGCAGTGGCACGCATCGGCCGAAACGTCGATCTACCTCGACCAGCTCGAACCCGCCCAGAAGGTGGGGCCCGACGAATGGATCTGGGCCGCCGCCGGCATCCCGCTGCGGATCGACGGGCAGAACGACGAGGACCTGAGCAGCGACTACGCCCGTGACCCCTACACCTACCTGACCGCCTATCACCCGTTCGTGGCCGTCGACCAGAACAACGGCCGGCTCGTGTTCGGGGCCACCAACAGTGCCACCGTGCCGTCGCTCGTCGATTGGGCGGTGGCCAACGGCTACGAGGATCTGATCAAGTTCGACGGCGGCGGCTCGGTCGAGTTCAACGTCGGCGGTCAGGCCAAGGTTCGAGGCACGAGTCGCGACATCCCGGTCTGGCTCGGCCTCGGCTGTTAAACACCGAATTTTGCAGCACAGACGGGACTCAGTCCCGTCTGAGGCGCGCAGAACGAGATCCTTGCCGAATTTTGCAGCACGGACGGGACTGAGTCCCGTCTGAGGCGCGCAGAAGGGTTCGGAGCGGGGTCGGGGGCTGGGATAGAGTCGGGGCCATGAGTCCGCTGAGCGACCGCATCCTGATGGGCCCCGGGCCCTGCAACCCCTACCCCGAGGCGGTGGCCGCCCTCGGGCGGCCCATGCTCGGGCACCTCGACCCCGAGTTCATCGCCGTGCTGGATGAAACGAACCAGCGGCTGCGCACCGTGTTCGGCACCACCAACCGGTTGACCTTCCCGGTATCGGGCACCGGGTCCGCGGGTATGGAGGCGGCGATCATCAACGTGCTGGGACCCGGCGACGTCGTCGTCATCGGCGTCAACGGCGTGTTCGGCAACCGCATGTGCGACGTCGCCGGGCGGGCCGGGGCCGAGGTCGTCCGGGTCGATTTCGACTGGGGCACCCCGGTCGACGCCGAACGGTTGCTCGCCGCCCACCCGAACCCGACAGCCATCGCCATGGTGCAGGCCGAGACCTCGACGGGGGCGCTGTCGCCGCTGGCCGACATCGGCGCCAACAAGGGCGACGCCCTTTTCATCGTCGACTGCGTCACCTCGCTCGCCGGCACCCCGGTGGAGCTCGACGCCAACAACGTCGACATCGCCTACTCGGGCACCCAGAAGTGTCTGGGGGTGGCCCCTGGCCTGGCGCCGTTGAGCGTGTCCGACCGAGCCATCGAGCGGATCAAACCCAAGCCGCAGTCGTGGTATCTCGACCTCAACATGATCGCCAACTACGTCACCGGTGGTGGTGCCCGGGCCTACCACCACACCGCGCCGATCAGCATGATCTTCAGTATCCACGCCGGGTTGGCCGTGGTGCTCGACGAGGGGCTCGACAACGCCATCACCCGCCATCGGCGTTGCGGCACGATGCTGCAGGACGGCCTGGAAAAGCGCGGCTTCGAACTGTTCGCCACCGAGGGGTTCCGGCTGCCGCAGTTGACGTCGGTCGTCATCCCCGAGGGTCGGTTCGGTGCGCTCGGCGAGGGCGAGGTGCGGCGCACGATGCTCGACCGGTACGGCATCGAGGTCGGCGGAGGTCTCGGCGACTTCGCCGGCAAGATCTGGCGAATCGGCTGCATGGGCCACACCGCCAGGGAGCGCAACGTCGCCCTGCTCCTTGCCGCCATCGACGAACTCTCGGCATAGCGCGCCAACGTCTCGTAGCAAATCCCGTGTTGCAACCTCGGGTTTTGCTACAAGAGTTCAGAAGGTCCGACCGAGGGCCGCGCGGACGTCGGCGAGCAGCTCGATCGAGCGCAACGCCATCGGCTGATCGACGGCCATGGTGCGCACGACCACGTCGACGTCCACACCATGGGCCGCGCCGATATCGCCCAGCTGGGCCATGGCCGCGGCCGCCCGGTCGACACCGCCGAAGATCAGCTGCCCCTCGGTCAGACCCCGGTAACCTGCGGCGATCAGCTCCCGGCCCCGGGCCAGACCGGTGGCGTCATCGTCGGTGACGAAGATGTCGCGCCGAATGGCCAACCGAGGAATGGTCCCGTGCAACTCGCAGCGATCGCAATAGCGAGGCATCGCCTCGGCCAACGCCGAAGGCGTGGCACCGGGAGCGACATACCAGGCGTCGCCCTCCCGTGCCGCCCGTTCCAAGGGCCCGTCACCGAGCCCGGAGCCAATCCACCACTCGACCGGCACGGGCGGCCGAGGGGCGATGGCTGCACCGTGAAGTCCGAGTCCCGAGCCGGCGACGCCGATGGACTCACTATCGACCAGCTCCCCCGCCAGCAACGCCTTCATCACCCGGATGGCCTCGTCGGTGCGGCGGCCGCGGGTGGACACCTCGGCGCCCATCGCCGCAAACTCGTTCGGCCGCCCGCCGACACCGGTCTGCACGATGAACGGAGCGCCGGCGCCGTGCAGTGCCGCCAGCGTGCCGACCTGCTCGGCTGCGAGCACCGGGTGCCACAAGGGGAGCACGAACAGCAGGCCGATCGATCGATCCGACGGCCACTCGGCCAGGATTCGTCCGATCATCGGCACGTTCTGCACGTAGTTCGATGACGGTCCGGCAGCGTGATGGTCGCCGAGCGTCAGATGGTCGAGCCCGGCGGCCGCGGCCACCCGAGCCCGCTCCAAGACGGTGGCCACCGCCTTCTCCGGGGCCGCGCCGGGGTGGGTGCTGTTGATGCTGATACCGATACGCATGCCCGAGTCCTCCCGGTGCGTGGATTCAATCGTCGGATCAGGTGTAGACGAGAAAATCGTCGGGGCCACTATCGGTGTTCTGAATCTCGACGATCATCCGGTCCCACCGACCCGCTCCAACACCATCTCGGTGACTGATCCTCCGACCGTGTTCACGCCCGAACGCCTAGCGTGGTGGGGTGCAAGTCGGCAAGCGCCCGATCTTCTACGGGTGGATCATGGTGGCGCTCACCGCGCTGATCCTGTTGGTGACCGCAGGGACCCGGTCGGCGCCCGGCGCGCTGCTGGTCGACATGGAACGAAGCACCGATTGGTCGACGTCGCAACTCTCGCTGGCCGCCGCGCTCGGCCTGCTGGCCTACGGCGCCGGCGGACCGACGGCCGGGATCATCGCCCGCCGTATCGGCATGCGCAACCTGGCGCTCGGCTCGATCGTAGCCACCGCCGGATCGCTGTACTTCTCCAGCCTGGTGCAGAACCTGTGGACGCTGACGATCTGGTTCGGGCTCGTCTCCGGCATCGCCGCCGGGCTCGTCGCCTCGTTCCTCGGCGCGGCGGTGGCCAACGGCTGGTTCGTCGACAGGCGGGGGCTCGTCACCGGCATCTTCGGGGCCTCCCAGAGCGCCGGGATGCTGATCTTCGTGCCGTTCTTCGCCGCATCGGCTGCTGCGTTCGGCTGGCGTCAAGCCCTTGTCTGGGGAGCGCTGGCCGCGGCCGCCCTCATCCCCATCACCTTTCTGCTCTTCCGCAGCGCTCCTGCCGATGTCGGCTCGGCACCCCTGGGCGGTCGGCCCGAACCACCCAAATCACCGGACCCGGACATACTCCGCCGTATGGCCCGTCGTCCCGAATTCTGGCTGCTGGCCTCGACCTTTCTGGTGTGCGGGGCGACCAGCAACGGCCTCGTCGGCCAGCACTTCATCGCCCACGCCCAGGACCACGGCTTCAACGAGGTCACCGCCGCCAACTGGTTGGCCGTCATGGGCGTGTTCAACTTCATCGGCACGGTGGTGTCCGGCGCGCTGACGGACCGCTATGATCCCCGCCGCCTCCTGATGGTCTACTACGGCTTTCGGGGCGTGTCGCTGCTCATGTTGCCCTTCATCCACGACAACCTGTCGATCGGCGCGTTCGCCATGCTGTTCGGGCTCGACTACATCGCCACCGTCCCGCCCACCATCATGCTCGGGGCCAAGCTGTTCGGCCGCCACAACGCCGGCGTGGTCTACGCCTGGGTCTTCGGCGCCCATCAGATCGGCGCCGCTGCCGCAGCGTGGATGGCGGGCCTGGTCCGCGACTCGGCCGGCAGCTACGACTGGGCCTTCAACACCGCCGGCGCAATCGCCATCGCCGCCGGGTTCGCCGCTCTCCTCATCACCGACGAACCGGTCCGCCTGGCAAGAAGACGAGCGGCGGCTGGGGTCTGACGAGATTTCGGCCTTGCGCTCCACTACAGTTGCGCCTTCGGGCGTCGGAGGGCGTCCAACAAGGTGGTGGTGCGGGCGAATGCACTATCGGAGGAGAACCTTTCATATGCAACGAGTACTGCTGATTCTTTCGGCTGCTTTGCTGACCCTTGGCGCCGGTGTCGCACCGGTCGAGGCACAGGCTGACGACGATTTGGCCGCCCAACGCGAGGCGGCCACCGATGTGATGGACCAGCTCAACGAGACCGACGACGGCCTCGCACCGGAGGAAATCGATCAACTCGACGGCCTCGGCCCGAACCCCTGGCTGTCGCTCACCAACAAGCGCGACCCGAAGGCCGTTGAGGCCTGGACCCAGATCGCCGCCCAACTGCCCGATCATGTGCAGGTCCCGAGGGGCAAGAAGAACATCGGTGGAAAGCCGCTCGTCGTGTCCGAGTCGGAGGCGGTCGGGGAGGTCGGTGCCAACGACACCCCGGAAACCGGGGAACGGATCCGACGCTTTGGGACCCGACCGGGCGAGAAGGGGGTTGTCACCATCAACGGCTCGCTGTCCGGTGGGGTGATCCGCGATCCGATACCCAGCGACTGCGACTACAACGAGGACGACGGCTCCATTCCCCTCGCCAACGCCACTCCGGCCGCCGAGATCGAGGTGGCCTTGTGTGTCGGCGTCATCGGCGACGGCCCCTTCGGTGACACCTCCGGCGATATCGACTTCTACAGCTACGGGGTTGTCGAGGAGGGCTCGATCCTGATCCTCGACACCTGGCACATCTCCAACTCGCTCGACCCGGTCCGATCGATCATCGGCATCTACGACGCCGGCGGCAACCTGCTGGCCTCGATCGAGGACGGCGGCCTTCCCGGCGACGATCCGATCCTCGAGGTCATAGCCCCTGCCACCGGCGAGTACTTCGCCGCCATCGCCGGATGCTGCGAACTGTCGGCGGACCCCAACGACTCGGCCAGCGGCCCCGGCGTGGGCGACACCGGAACCTACGAGCTGTTGGTCGCAGCGTTCCCGCCGCCGTGCATGTCAACCGAGGACGACGGCAGCATCGGCCTGGCCAACGACACCAACGTCAACGGAAACGGGTTCGACTTCTGCACCGGCATCATCGGCGACGGCCCCTGGGGTGGCAGCGACTCCGACTTCTACTCCCTCGGCACGGTCGAGGCCGGCGCCTTCGGCTACATCGACGTCTTCGCCTTCGAGGAGCCGATGCGGTCGGTGGTCGGGCTCTACAGCGGGGCCGGCGAGCTGGTGGCCTCCTACGAGGACAGCGGCGACCCCGAGACGAGCGAGGAGTTCCTCGAATTCGAGTTCACCGAAACCGACGACTACTACGTCGCCGTTTCGGGCTGCTGCGACCTGCCGGCCGATCCGAACGATCCGGCCAGCGGTTCGCCGTCGGCCGAGTCCGGCACCTACGAGGTCATCATGGACGTGTTCGTGCCGATCCCTCCGTGTGAGTCGGTCGAGGACGACGGCGCCATCCCGATCGCCAATGCGGTGAGCGGATCCGGTGACGACTTCCTGTTCGTGGCCGAGTGCTACGGCACCGTCGGCGATGGTCCACAAGCCGAGGTCAACGGCGACGTCGACTTCTTCACGACCCGACCGCTGCCGGCCGACCAGGTGCTCCTCGTCGACTTCTGCGATTTCTTCGGTCCGACCAACGCCGGTGACCTGACCGTCGGCATCTACGACGCCGACGGCAACCTGCTCGACAGCGGTCAGGACGACCCGACCCAGTGTGGTCCGGACTCGGAGTTCTTCTCGATCATCACACCGACCGAGGGTGTCTATCACGTCGCCGTCGGTGGAGCGATGCCGGCTGATCCCAACGACCCGACCACCGGGACCAACACCGACATCGTGAGCGACTA
>JAOUGG010000718.1 GCA_029857855.1 Acidimicrobiia bacterium
CGTCCGCCCGAGTCGTGGTTCCTGTGTGGGAGCGGCTCTGGCACCAGCCTTGTATGGCTCGCGAGGCGACGATCAACACGCCACTCGCAAGCTGCTGCCACGGGTCAAACAACCTCCCGTCGACGCAAACACCGAGGCCACAACAACACTCGGCAACTGGTACGCCAACAAGATGCCGTGGCGCCCCGAGGTGGCGATCCTGGTCAACGAGACCACCCTGCTTCCCGTCTACATAGCCCTCGCCCCGGCGGCCACGTTGATCGAGCGGATCCCGGCACAAGTCACCGCCGTGCTCACCGAGCTCGGGCTGCCGGCCGACGCTATCGAACGAGAAGCAGCGGCCATGAGCGAACCCTCCTGGGCGAAAACGGCCAACCGAAGTGTGGTCGGCGTGATGAACGAGTTCGTGTTCCTCGCCGACCACCATCGCTGGGGCAGGGGCGGTGTCGCACCGGACCTGATCGAGCTTTCGGTGCAGATGAGCGAAACGCCGTGCAGCCCGCTCTACAGCACATACATCAGCCCGTGCGACGCCGTCCGAGCCGCGTTCGACCGGCCTGAGTGACGTTGCCGGCGCCCTGAACTGCCGTCGACGGTCGGGTCCCGGCTAGGCCGTGAAGGCCTCGACCGCCGTCGGTGCGCTGAGCACGTCGGTGGCGGGCACGGCGGTGATCGATTCGCCGAGTGCGAACCGGTGCGAGCCGGCATGGACGACAAACAGGTGGTCGAGCTCCAGCGTTTCGAGCGCGGAATGCATCGACTTGGTGGTGGACGGCGACTGGGTGCGCTTGATCTCCACACCGATCACGCTCGTGCCCACCATGAACCGGAGATCAATCCCCGCCGCGGTATGGGTGGACCAGAAGCTCGGGTCGACCACATCGGGCCGAGTGGACAGATGCTCGACGACGAGGCCCTCCCAACTCGCCCCGACCTTCGGATTCCGTTCAAGGTCCAGCATGCCGTCGATACCCAGTAGCCGGTGCAGCAGGCCCGTGTCACGAATGAACACACGGGGCGACTTGACCGGGCGTTTGCCGACGTTGGCATGCCATGGCTGGAGCTGACGCACGACGAGGGCATCGGTGAGGGCGTTGACATACCGCTTGACGGTCGGCTGGGAAACGTCAGTTGATCGGGCCAGTTCGGCCCCGTTCCAGGTTTGGCCGTGGTAGTGGGCCAGCATCGACCAGAATCGACGCATTTGTGGTGGCAGGCATCCCGAACCCGAGGACGGCGAGGTCGCGCTGAAGGAAGGTGGTGATGTAGTCGTCACGCCATCGGTTCGACTGCTCGTCGGAATCGGCCAGATATGACTCCGGCAACCCGACCCTCAGCCACAAGGTGTCCAATGAATCGGCGCCTACATCACCCAGCGTGAAACCGCCGAGTTGAACAAACGTGACCCGCCCGGCAAGGCTCTCGGACCCCAGCCCGACGAGATCGGGCGATGCACTACCCAACACCAGGAACCGCCCGGGTCGTCGTCCTCGTCGACCAGAACCCGGAGAACAGGAAACAGATCGGGCCCCAGTTGGGCCTCGTCGAGCACGATGGTTTCGCTCGAGCCGGCGAGCGCCAACGTCGGTTCGCTGAGCCGGCGCCTCGGCCAGAGCTTGACGAAGTCGACGCTTCGCATCGGGTCGATTCAGTTTCACGCCATGGATCTGATCATTGAAAATCCAATACGAGAGGTTAGATGTTCAAGGATATTCGGCCGCGCCAGGCGATGAGCTTGCGGATGCCATCCCATGCTGTCATACTTTTTGCATGACAAAACAGATCACGATCCGGATTCCAGATGACCTGGCCTACTGGCTCGATCAGGCTGAATCCAAGACCGACGTGGTGACCGCCGCATTGCGCGAGGCCCGCCGTCGAGAGCTCACCGAGCGCATCGAAGCGGCCTATCGGAAGGCGCCAGCCGATACGCCTGACGACTGGGGTGACCCGACCAGGTTCAGCGCCGCGAACCGCGAGATCGTGTGGTCCGAGGATGAGGGGTGAGGTCTACCTCGCCACCGTTGGGACGAAGACGCGGCCAGTAGTTGAAATCAGCGCTCCGCTCATCGATCGCCCGTTGGTCGCCCACTTCACCACCATCGATCGGGCGGTCCCGACCCAGGTAGCGGTCGTCGACGTCGCTGCTGCCGGCGTCGACCGCCAGTGCTGGATCAATCTGTTGGCCATCGAGCCGTTCGATCGCAATCGACTCGGCCCACCGATTGGTCGCCTCGATCCAGAGACGTTGTGGGGGCTCTGCGGCGCGTTGGCCATTGCCACCGGATGCGATTGGTGACGGAAGCGTCGAATGCGACTCAGGCCTCTTGGATGAAAGCGGCCCACATCGCAACGCTGTTCCGTCGTGGCGAAGTCCCGATCACGTCGGTGAGCTAGCGGTCGAGCACGTGTCGCGAGATCGCTCATGGTGATGAGTGATCTGGGCGATTTCGCGAAGGGCCCGCTCGGGGCTCTCACGCGGTCGCGAATATCGAGCGGATCTCGCATCAATAACTCTGGGCATGTCCGACCAGCAGGTGAGCGATTCGGGCTCTCGAATTCCGTCGTGAAATGGTTCGACGGTCTCGACGCCCCATGGTCGACCACGACGAGCAGGGCAGCCCAACCGGGATGGTCGGTCAACCTGGAGGACGTCAAGCTCGACAGTCGGTGGCACGCAGTCGAGTCGGCAACGTCTACCCGTAGCGGCCCGGCCCAGCCCAGTGACGTCGGCCGCGTCAATTAG
>JAOUGG010000719.1 GCA_029857855.1 Acidimicrobiia bacterium
CCAAGCTGAAGGCCGGCCGGGTCGCCGTCTGGGCCACCGAGCGGGCCATGCAGATCCTCGGCGGCTACGGCTACGTGACCGACTACCCGGTCGAACGCTGGCACCGCGACGCCAAGATCTACGACATCTTCGAAGGCACCGAACAGATCCAGCAGTTGGTGATCTCCCGGGCCATCTCGGGTCTGCGGATCGAGTGAGTTTCCGCAGGTCAGCGCATCGGTAGTTGGTGGCGGGCCGACCACCTACCGTTCGACCTACTAATCCATCTACTCCTCGCGATTGTCCCTAAACGGCCCTAGATTTCGGCGCTACGGTGCCGTCATGGCGTCGATCAGGGAGAAGCGGCCGGGCTACTGGGAGGTCCGCATCTTCGTCGGCTACGACGACGCCGGCAAGCCCGTGCAGGTGTCGAAATCGGTCAAGGGAGGGCGCCGCGACGCCGAGCGTCTGGCCGCCCAGCTCGCCGGTCGGCCCCAGGCGCGGTCCGGCTCGCTGACCGTGGGCGGCCTGCTCGACGACTACCTCGACTTCAAGGGCCCCACCTGGTCGCTCACCACCCGCCGGGACTACGAAGCCCGAGCCGAGCGGATCAAAGCCGATCCGCTCGGTAACAAGATGATCGCCCGCATCACCGTGGCCGAGGTCGACCGCTGGCACCAGCGACTGCGCCGAGATGGTGTTGGCGACGCCCAGATCCGCAACCTTCACACGTTGCTGCGGGCCGCCTTCGGCCAAGCCCTCCGGTGGGAGCTGTTGCCGACCAACCCCGTCGCCGTCGCCCGCCCCCAGCGGGCGAAGAAGTCGCCGAGGGGCGTGATGTCGGTCACCGAGGTGGGTGCCGCGTTGGCCGCAGCAGCCTCGGTGGATTCGTCGGTTCATCTCGCGCTCCGATTGGCGGCGGTGGCCGGTGCCCGCCGGGCCGAGCTGGCGGCGCTGCGGTGGGATTCGGTGGCCGACGGCCGGGTGGTGATCGATCACAACATCACGATCGATCGAACACAGCCGGTCGGCGCGCCCGAGCGCCTGGTGGTGTCGCCGACCAAGAGCGGTGATCGTCGCGTCGTCGCTCTCGATACCGCGACCCTGGCGCTGATCGACGAGGTGCGGGCGGAGAGCGACTCGCCGTGGATGTTCGGTGACGACGACCAGCCGCCGAGCCCCGACAAGATCGGCTGGTGGTGGAAACGGGTCCGTGCCGACGCCGGCCTGAACCCCAAGTGGCGGTTGCACGACCTGCGCCACTGGTCGGCCACCCACGCCATCGCCGGCGGCCACGACGTCCGCTCGGTCGCTGCTCGCCTCGGTCACGCCGACCCGACCACCACGATGCGCACCTATGCCCACGCCCTGGAGGGCCTCGACGGCGCCATCGCCGAGACCCTGGCAGGCGTGCTCGACGGAGAGAAGAACGCATGAGCCTGGAACCGATCGAAGAGCACGTTCGAGAAGGTGAGCAGCTGCCCGGCGCTGGGTTCGGGCTCGGCGAATTACGACCGAACCCCCATCACGTGAGGAGGGAGTAGTGACCACACCAGGCAAGATCACGGTAACCCTGCCCGCTGACGTGAACCAGGTCGATGACACCGGCTATGTGTGGGCGTTCCTGAGCGACGCTGCCGAGCCTGGCCGTGTCCGCCCGGGGGCGATCATCGTGGCCGGCGGCCGGTCGAGCCGTTCCTGGCCCGGGTGGTCGACGTCGTCGACGGTCCCGGTAACGACTCGGTGGTGCACCTCGACGTGCCCGGTGTCCCCGATCAGACGATCGAGGAGTTGCGTCACGCCGGTCTCCTGTCGGCGTAGCGGTCCGGGGTCGTCCCGCCTCGTGTCACGAACCGGGCCAGTTCCCGACGAGGCACACGTAGACACCGGCCGATCTGCGTGACCGGTAGCCCGTCGGTGCCGCCGGTTATCCGGTACTGCCGGGCGAGGTGGTAGCCCATCGCCCTGCTCACCCGCAGGTATTCGGCCGCCTCCTCGACGGTCAGCATCTCCGGGTACTCATCCAGTGTCTTCCTCATAGCGTGCGGTCTCCTGTGTCGACTCCAGTCGACTGAGCCAGGGACACCCCCACGGCGCTGATGCGACAGCAGATGTCCAGGTTGTCCACGTCGTGGACCATCTACTTGCGGGGTGTGAGCACCTCCTCGCGGCTGGAGGTTCCCGGAACCTCCAGATGTGTTTGTCGAGATGGTACCTGGCACCCTTGCGGCCCTCGCAGGCAGATGTGACTACTCCGGGTCGGACCGTGTCATCGACGCGTCGGGCGCGGAGCCCTTCGGGTCTGCTGGTGTGACAGGCGCTGGGCTGACGGTGTTTCTTCTCCCGAACACCAGCCAGGTGATCAGGATTGTCGAGGTGGGAAACCCGACTATGAGGACCAAGAAGAACGGACCGGCCAAGACGTCGTTTGTGCCCGAGGCGAAGAACAGGGGTGCTGCCAGCAGAGAGTTGAACATGTAGTGGAGGAACACCCCCGGCAGGAGGCTGTCGGCCATGATCACCGCGTACCCCCAACCGAGACCGAAGATCGTGGCCAGGATGACACCGAAGAGCACTTCGATCGGGTCGTCCCAAGACACGAGGCTGGACAAGTGGTACAGGCCGAACAGCACCGAACTCGCGACGACGGCCTTGATCGGTGGGAAGCCAGGCTGGAGGTTGCCGAGGATGACTCCCCGGAACGTCAGTTCCTCCCAGATGGCAGGCACCAGAGCCAGCAACAGGATGACCCACTGGTCGCCGGC
>JAOUGG010000062.1 GCA_029857855.1 Acidimicrobiia bacterium
TCCCTCGGACTGCCCGCCTGTTATGTGAGCGGCTATCTCGAAACCGATCCACCGCCGGGCAAGGAGCGCCTCGTCGGCGTCGACCGGACCCACGCCTGGGTCGGGCTGTATCTGGGTGAAGGTCGATGGATCGGTATCGACCCGACCAACAATCAACCGGCCGGTGAGCGCTACATCACCACGGCCCGAGGCCGCGACTACGGTGACGTGCCCCCCATGAAGGGCGTGATCTTCACCGACGCCGAGAAAACCAAACTCAAGGTGTCGGTCGACGTTCACCGCATCTGAGCGCACGCCGGCGGGCCCCCGCCGTTCTGGTGTGCCGGCTGATCGATGGCGATCACCACACACACCAGAACAGCACGGTGGGCATCCGAGTAGGGTTTTGAACGTGCAAGCCTTCCACTGCCCGACCTGCCGGCGGTTGGTCTTCTTCCACAACTTCGGTTGTCTGAGCTGTGGCGCCGGGCTGGGCTACGATCCCGTGACCCGGTCGATCGTGGCGTTCGCCGGAGGCGCCGCCGAGCCGTGGCGGTCTTGCGGCAACCGGGTGGTGGCCGACTGCAACTGGCTGGTGGCGGCGTCCGACCCCAACGACCTGTGCCGGAGCTGCCGGCTGACGGCGGTCCGCCCCAACGACGCCGAAGCCGAACACCTCGCGGCGTTCGCCGATGCCGAATCGGCCAAACGCCAGGTGCTCGATCAGCTGGCCGGGCTCGGGCTCCCGATCGGCGCGTCCGGCGGCGGGCCTCCGCAGCTGCGGTTCCGGCTGATGGCGTCGAGCTATGAGCGGGTCGTCACCGGCTACGAGGAGGGCACGATCACCCTCGACCTGTCGGAGTCGAACGACGCGCACCGGGAGCGGGTTCGTCAACAACTGGGCGAGCTGTACCGGACGGTCCTAGGGCACCTTCGCCACGAGATCGGACACTTCTACTGGTGGCTGCTGATCGCCCCCTCACCTCATCTGGAGCGGTTCCGCGAGTTGTTCGGCGACGAGCGGGCCGACTACCAGGCCGCCCTCGACCAGCACTATGCCCAGACCGCCGATCGACCGATCGCCCTCGGAGCGCCCGGGCCGTGGAGTGACCGCCATATCAGCGTCTACGCCACCGCCCACCCGTGGGAGGACTGGGCCGAGACCTTCGGCCAGTACCTGCTCATCCGCGACGGGCTGGAGACCGCCGGGGCGTTCGGTCTGGAGGTCGGCGACCCGTCGCAGGCCGCCGGCCGCCGACCGACCCCGACCGTGTCCGACTCGCGTACCGGCCACCGAAGGTTCCGCGACATGATCGACCGGTGGCTTGGCTACACCTTCGCCCTCAACGCCATGGCCCGCTCGATCGGTCAGGGTGACTTGTATCCGTTTGTGCTGTCGGAAACGGTGGTGCAGAAGCTGACCTTCGTCCACGAGATCATCGAGGGCCCCACCGGCGAGGTGTTGGGCCCCGGTTCAGCTCGCCTTCGCTGACATCGGCTGGGTCGAACGACTGTGGCCGGCAGAAGATTTTGGAACCAATTGGCCCGCTCGTTCGTTTTGAGACATGTTCACCCAACCCGCCCTGTCGGGCCATGCGGAACCGCCTCCACCGAAGGCGTCCTTTGCCACCGCTGATCCGCCGAGCGTGACGGCAGCACCCGAGTTCAACGACTTCCATCGCCGCCACCGCGACCGGATCGGTGCCGCGCTGGCGCTCAGCCTTGGCGACCATGCGCTGGGTTTCGAGGCGGCCGACGAAGCCATGGCCCGGGCCCTGCTTCGCTGGGACCAGGTCGGCCGCTACACCAACCCCGAGGGTTGGGTCTATCGGGTCGGCTACAACTGGGCCACCTCGTTTCTGCGGCGCCGCATCATGGGATGGTCGCGGGAGCGGCGGGCCGGCGGCGACGGTTGGATCGAGACGAACATGCCCGACACCGATCTCGCCGCCGCCGTCGACCGTCTGGCCGATGGCCATCGCAAGGTCGTCGTGCTCCGCTACTTCTGCGACTGGTCGGTCGAACAGGCCGCTGCCGCCCTCGATGTCTCCCCTGGGACGGTGAAGAGCCGCCTGTCGCGGGCTCTCGACCAGCTGCGACGGGATCTGGCACTACGCGATGTCGACGACGAGGTCGGCGGCCCCCACTCCCATCACCACCACTCCCATCACCCCAACGAGCACCCCAACGAGCACCCCGAAGGCAGCGAACGACGATGACCCTCGAAGACCGCCTCAACGACCACTACCGCACCGCCGATCGGTCCATGCCCGTCCCGGCGGCCGGCCCCGAGTCGGCCCACCGTCGAGCCCGGCGGCGACAGCGCAACACCCGTCTGGTGACCGCGGCCGCCGGTGCGCTGGTCCTGGCCGGGGGTTGGACCGCCGTCTCCCGCACCCTGCTCGACGGCTCCAAGGCCACGATCACGGCGACCGACGACGGCGTCACCGGCGATCGAGGCGCCGATGCCGCCCGAGGCGATACGGCGCCGGGCTTCGATCTTGCCCCTCTCGACTGGGACGATCTCGGAGTCGCCCCGTTCGACATCCCGACGGCCACAGTCTGGACCGGGAACCGGTATTTGGCCTACAGCCCCTACGGCGATCAACCGGGTCTCTGGTCGTCACACGACGGAACCGCCTGGACGTCGCTCGGCATGCCCTTCGCCGACGGTGAGGTCCCGGTCGGCGCAGGAATGTGGGCCGACGGTGAAGGGGCGGTCTTCCTGTGGTCCTCCGACGGCGGGGCGCCGGCCGCGCTGCTCGAATCGCACGACGGCGGCGCCGACTTCATCCCGGTCGAGGTGCCGAAGGCCGTCTTCAACCCGACGTCGCTGTTGCTGACCAATCAACGTCGTATCGCCGGGGTGGTCGAACGCGACGGAACCGTCGTGATGGCCATCGCCGAGGTGCCCGAGATGGATCCAAGGTCCGTCGTCGAATCCCTCGATCGAGAAGACCTCACGGCATGGTTCAACGAGGGCGTCAGCACAAGGTTGACGACCGACGGTCTCGAGTTCACACGGGCCGACGGGTCGGAGAGCATCGTCGTCGGCTTCGGCGAGCTGGGTCTCGATGCCACCGACACCCAGTTCGCGGCAACCGGGCGGGGCACAGGGTGGCTGTACCGCCGCACCGACGGTGACCCGTCGTTCGAGAACACCGGCCTCGGCGATCTGGTACCGACGACGGTTGCGGTCAGCGGCGACGCATTCGTGGTGGCCGGTGCCCGTCTCGAAGGACCGCCGGCCCTCGTCACCCGGTCGATCGACGGAGCGGTGTGGATCGATGTCGCCGTTCCCGATGACGTGGTCAACGTGACCGCCGGGCCCCAGGGGAGCCTCCTCGGCCATCGGGCCCTGGTCACTCCGACGATCTTGGCCGATTTGGGAACGGCCCGGTCGGTCGATGGTGGAGCGACCTGGTCCGAGGCAACCGGGGCATCGTTCGATGGGTTCTCGCTGGGCGCCGGGCGGACGGGGGTGATGGCCGCCGTTGACCGGTCCGGAACCGGTGAACCGATCGTGATCACGAAGGGCGACTACACCGTCTCCTACACCGAGGCCCAGGTCACCGTCGTCGACCGCAACGGGCAGACCGTCATCGATCTGGGGGCCGGTGACGAGCCGGCCGGGATCATGAGTGAGGATCTCGACACCGGGACCCAGACCTTCTATGAACCTGCGAGCGGCGACCAACTCCTCACCATCACCCTCGACGACGTGATGACGGCTGCCGGACCAGCGGGTTTCGACACGCCCTACAGCGATCTCGTGTGGTCGTGGGACGGCAAGCGCTGGGGTACGATGGCGACCGCCGACGCCTGGAGTGTTGATGCCGCCGAGATTGGGCGCGTCGAGTTCGCTCCCGGCGAAGGTGAGGTGCTGGCCTTCGTCAAGTCGGGCAACGAGAACGCCGGCTACGACGGCGCCACCACTGTTCACCGGGCCTCGGCCGGATCATGACCTGACCTCGGCCGTCGAGCAGAGTGGTTCAAGCTCCTGAGATCGCCACCACCCGTCGAGCCCGGAGGGTGCACAGCGACCCGGCCACCCGGACCTCGCCGTCGATGATGGTCGCCGCCACACCGGGGAACTCGCCGGCGGCGATGGCCTCGGTGGCCGAATCCTCCACCGATCCGAGCGAGGCATCGATGACGACCAGATCGGCCTCCCGACCGACGCCGATCACGTTCCCGTCGGAGCCGAACGCCCTCGCACCCTGACCGGAGGCAATGGCCCAGCCGGTTTCGGGAGCAACATCGGCCAGTGAACAGATGTCACCGATCGTCTTGAGGATGCCGAGCGACGTCACACCGTAGCCGGTCGGCGTGTCGGTGCCGATAAGGAGCCGGTCCAACGAGTCGGTCTCGCACAACCGCTCCACGACCCGCAGCATCGAGCGGGTACCGCCGGCCTGGACGATCTCGACATGTGGCGGCCCGTCGGCGCCACACAGCCGATCGATGTCCTCGTCGGACAGCGAGGCGAACGTGTTGGCATGCGACGCAATCGACGGTTCGATGGTGAACACGTCATCGGCGGTGAAATGTGGATGGGCGTCGCCACCGGGACCCCGGTCCGACGTGCAACCACAGTGCATGTGAACGGTCATTCCGAGTTCCCGGGCGTGACGGGAGAGTTCGCCCGACCGGACCGGATCCTTCAACGAGCCGATACCGACTTCGCCGATGATCCGCATACCGAGCTCGTGAGCCTCGTCGATGTGGCCAATGTCGGTGTCGGACTCCAACAGCATGGCACCCGCATGCACCTTCATTCCCCCCGGGCGGAAGGTCCTGAACGAGTGATAGGCGCCGGCGGCAATGGCCAATGCCGACCGCGCGTTGACACGTCCGGGCGTGTGCACCTCGCCGGCCGACATCACCCGGGTCACCGCACCGTGGGTCATCCGCTCGAGGTATCCGACCGACTGCTGCTTGTGGGCGTAGTCACCGGCGGTCGGGTGGACGTGGGTGTCGACCAGGCCGGGGGCGATGGTCATGCCCTTGCAGTCGATGACGGTGTCGGCCGTCGTGGCCAGGCCGTCGTCGAACCCGACGATCCGACCGTCGTCGACGACGATGGTGTCGGCGGCGAGAACCGGATCATCGAGCTTGCCGGTCAGAACGGTGCCGATGTTGTGGAGTACGAGCTGCATGGGACGTTTCTTTCGTCAGACGTTGGCCGCGATGTGGCGGGTGAACAAGTCGATCTGCGCCGGATCCGGCGTGAGCGGATTGAGGATCAGGTGGTCGACCCCGGCCTTCTTCAACTCGATGATGCGCTCGGTCATCTCGTCGATGGTTCCGAACAGGTAGGCCTTCTGCAGGTCGTCATCACTGCGCTTGACATCCATCACCGTTCGGTAGGCCCGGAGCTGTTCGGCGATGATCTGCTCGCGGTCGGTCGAGTCGACGATATGGAGCCACTGGGCGTGCGACATGGTGAAGTCGTCCATGTTGCGACGGCCGCGGAGGTAGTTGTCGACCGATGCGATGTCACCGGCGATGATCTCCGGGCTCGTGCCGCTCGAGCGGCAGATCCAACCGTCGTGGCGGCCGATGCGCGTGAGGACTGCAGGGGCCATGTTGGGTGTGTCGACGTTGTCGACGATGTGCACCTGACTGCCGCCACCGATCCAGATCGGTATCGGCGTCTCGGGCCGTGGATAAAGGCTCGTCCCCTCCTCGACCTGGTAGTAACGTCCCTCGTAGGCGACGTCGTCCTGCGTGAGGAGCAGCCGAATCAGTTCGAGCGCCTCGTCGGTCCGACGGCCTCGCTCCTTGCGAGGAATGCCGACCGATGCGAACTCCTTGTCGTCGTGGCCGGTGCCGACACCGAGGATCACCCGACCGCCACCGGCGAGATGGTCGAGTGTCGCCGTCTCCTTGGCGGTGATAGTGGGATGCCGGAACGGGGCGCACAGGATGGCGGTACCGAGCTTGACTTCCTCGGTCACCCCGGCAGCCACCGACAGCGTGACCATCGGGTCGTGCCATGCCGTCGAGTAGACGTTCGGTGCCACCAGCAGGTGATCGATCACCCAAAGGGCCGACAACCCGGCCTCCTCGACCCGAGCGAAGTAGGGCACCAGGGCCCGAGAAGTCTCCGAGGTGGTGGTGGCCCGGGCGTAGGACGGAACTCGCCATCCGAAGTTCATTGGAGTCTCCGATTCCTGTGGGTGTGTTCGTCGGCGATGTGAACGGTCATACCGATACCCGAGGCTGTTGGTCGGCCGCCGTCGCCGCACCCTTGCCGTAAAGCCGGCGCATGACCAGGCGATAGACGAGCCCGTGCAGCTTGTCGAGAGCCAGTCCGAGCAGGGTGAGCAGGACGAACGCCACGTACATCAACTCGGTGTCGAGGGTTCCCTGGGCCACGATGATCTGGGCGCCGAGGCCCTTGTTGGCGCCGACGTATTCGGCCACCACCGCGCCGACGAGAGCCAGCATCAACGCCACCCGCAGACCGCTGAAGATGGTGGGGATGGCGTGCGGAACCCGGCATTTGAGCAGGGTGGTCCAGCGCGAGGCTCGAAGCGCTTTGAACAGCTCGATCATCTCCGCCGGGGCCGACGTCAACCCGAGGAAGGTGTTCTCGAGGAGCGGGAAGAAGGCGATCAAGGCGGCGATGATGATCTTCGGTTCCTGGCCGAAGCCGAACCAGATCACCAGGATCGGTGCCAGCGCGAACTTCGGCAGGGCCTGGGTGATGATGACATAGGGCATGATGACCCGGCGGGCGATGTCGAACTCGGCGGCCAAGACCCCGAAGCCGATGCCAATGGCACCACCTAGCAGGAAGCCGAACGCGATCTCCTGGACGGTGATCCAGACGTGCTGGTTGGCCCGCCCTGCGCCGACGTACTCGATGAGTCGCTGGAGGACGGCACCCGGTGTGGGCGAGATCAGCGGCGAGTTGGTGGAGGCCCAGAGATGCCAGATCAGGATCAGGATCGCGGCACTGGCGCCGAACAGGACCTGGCCTAACCGTTTCTCGGACAGACCGAATCGGGGAACAGTAGTCCCGCGTGCGGCAGGGCGCCGTATCGATGCCATCAGTGCAACTCCTCTCTGATTCGTTGCCGGAGCGACCAGAACGTCTCGTCACCCTCGACCTTCTCGAAACTTCTCGGCCGTTCGATGTCGACACCGATGACGTCGTGGATTCGACCCGGCCGGGCCGACATGACCAGAACCCGATCCGACAGGAAGACCGCCTCACCGATGTCGTGGGTGACGAACACGATGGTGGTGTTCGACTCGTCCCAGATGCGGAGCAGTTCCACGTTCATGGTGTCTCGGGTCTGGGCGTCGAGAGCCCCGAACGGTTCGTCCATGAGGAGGATCGACGGGTTGGTGACCAGTGCTCTTGCAACCGAGACCCGCTGCTGCATACCGCCCGACAGCTCTCCGGGGCGGTGGCGCCGGTAGTCGGCCAGGCCAACCAGTTCGAGCACGTCGAGCGCGGCGGCACGATCGGCGTCGGTGGGTTTGCCACCGATTTCGAAGGGCAGCATCACGTTGTCCTCGACGGTTCGCCAGGGCAGCAGCACGGCCTTCTGGAACACGTAGCCGATACGGGGATCCGGCTCGGTGACGAGGTCGCCACCGATCCGGATCTCACCGTCCGTCGGAGGAATCAGCCCGCCGATGCAGCGCAACAACGTGCTCTTGCCACACCCGCTGGGACCAACGATCGACACGAACTCCTGGGAGTCGATGCTGATGTCGATGCCGTCGAGGGCGGTGATGTCGCCGGCCTGTGAAGGGAACACCTTCGACAGGCCGTCGACGACGATGTGACCGCTCGGCAAGCCGTCCCTACCCGTCGATGTAGCGGTTGGTGATGATCGACGGTACGTCGACCGACTGCTCGAGAATGCCGAGATCAACGCCCTGTTGGGCGACGTCGGCGATGGTGTCGGGATCGCACCAACCCATCCCGTGCTCGGCCACGCCGGGACCGTTGTTCTGCATCTCGATGCGGTAGTCGATGACCGCCCGGTTGCGTTCGAGGTTCTCGGCACCGTCGGCGTAGCGGGAGCCGATCTCTGCCGCCTCGTCCGGGTTCTCTTCGATCCACAGCTTGGCCTGCTCCAGCGCATCGATGAAGCGACCGACCAGCTCGTCGTTCTCGTCGAGCCACTCGCGCTTGGCGAAGTAGACGTCGTTGGGACCGGGGACCTGGTCGTACTGCCAGATCTCGTAGTCGCCAACCTGATCCTCCGGAATGCCGCCGTTTTCCAGGAGGCCCCAGTTTACCGAGCCCCAGGTCGAGGCCGCCTGGGCTTCGCCGGCCAACAACGCCGTGCCGAAGTCGACGCCGGTGGCGGCGAAGGTGACATCGTCTTCCGTAATGCCGTTGGCGGCCAGTAGGAGCGAGGCGTACCACTTGCTGGTGGATGCCTGGGAGGTGACGGCGATGGTCTTGCCCCGAAGATCCTCCGGCGATTCGATGCCCGCACTCGTGTTCACCAGCATGGTCAGCCAGTTCTGCGTGTAGGGGCAGTAGAAGCCTTCGAGATCGTCACCGGCGTTGATGGCGAAGAAGCCGGAGAACGGGTCGGCCATGGCGATGTCTGCATTCCCGCCGACCAGTTGGAAGATGGCGTCGCCGGCTCCGGCGCCTGCCAGCTGTTCGATCTGCACACCGGCATCGGCGAAGTAGCCGTTCTCCTCACCCACATAGAGATCGATGAAGTCGATGAACTTGGCCCCCCACGTGACGAGGCGGATCGTCTGCAAGTCGCCCGATGCTGCCTCATCGCCGCTGTCTACGGCGGTGTCGTCGGAGGCGTCGTCTGCTTCCGCGTCGTCGGCAGTGTCATTGCTTGCCGTATCGTCGGCGGCCGTGGTGTCGGTCGTTTCGTCGGCGGAGGTGTCGTCACCGTCGCTCCCGCAGGCGGCCAGGATCATGCCCGCCGCCATCAGGACCGCAATCCACCGCCGCCACAGCGTCCCCCGGTTCGACATGCCGTGATTTTCGTGCCTCATTTTGCTTCTCCCCTTCTCGAATCTCTACATTCTATAGGAAATCAACGATTGGATGTCAACCGCAACAATGCGTGGCATTCTTGTAGGATGCAGCCGCACCACGCTCGGGGAATCGATTGAAGGCGACACCGACCAATGACAACGTTTGAACGGCCCAAAACGGCTCAGGAGGCGGTGCTGGCCGAGATACGCCGGCGGATGCTCGATGGACGACTGAAACCGGGCGAGGCGATCCGGCCCGATGCTGTCGGGGCCGAACTCGGAGTCTCAGCGGTTCCCGTTCGAGAGGCCCTCCGCATCCTCGAGGGCGAAGGTCATGTGCAGGCCCGCCCCCACAAGGGGTACGTCATCACCGAACTCGATGTCGACGACCTGAACGAGATCTACCACATCCGCGGTCTCCTGGAGGACGAGGCCGTTCGCCAGGCCATCCCCAAACTCGACGCCGAAACGGTGGCCCGGC
>JAOUGG010000720.1 GCA_029857855.1 Acidimicrobiia bacterium
TCAGCGTGTCCTCGAGCTCGGGATCGATGAGCAGTGCCTCGGCGCCCGAGTGCTCGACGATGTAGCGGACCTCGTCCGCGCTCAACCGGAAGTTGATGGGCACGAAAACACGGCCGTTGCCGCCGACCCCCCAGAACGAGGTGAGCAGGCGGGCCGAATTGTGCGACACCATCGCCACCCGGCCGCCCATCGGAATACCGAGCTCGTCCATGGTCACACCCATCTGCCGGCGGATGTCGCCGAGCTGCCGGTAGGTGACGTCGCGAAGGGGTGGGGCCGGCTGATCGGGCTCGTCGACGATGGCGACCCGGTCGGGATAGACCTTCACCGCCCGGTCGAGAAAGTCGTTGATCGTCAATGGAACTTGCATGGCTCCCCTTTTCAGGCCGATCGCGGGAATTCTCACCCATCGATCGATCGCTCGGAAGATCGAAGTCGGTTGCGCGCGACACCGCACGAGACGTTCTCAATGTAGTCGCCTGGTGGCCGGGCATTCCAGATCCGGCGGCCATCAGGTCAAATCGGCCGGGGTCGGGCCGATCCAAGGAGCCATGGCTCCAATCGCGCCCCCGATCGAGGGGGAACAGTGGTTCAACAGCGACCCTCTCACCCCGGAACACCTTCGGGGACGGGCCGTCGTCCTCCTCTTCTGGTCCGCCGGCTGCGAGGCATCCTTGCACCGCCTCCAACAAGTCGACTCCCTGCTGACCGGCGGACTCGACGGTACCGGCGGCGCCGACACTGCCGACGACTCCGGCGTGATCGCCGTTGCGGTCCACACGCCCCGCATGACCTGTGACGACGACGTCGATCGACTGCGCCATGTACTGCGCCGCCATCGCATCACGATGCCTGTCGTCCACGATCCCCGTTACCGCACCTGGTCGCGCTACGAACCTCCGGGATGGCCGTCGACCGCCGTCATCGACCGGCGGGGCCGCATCACCGGGATCGCCGCCGGCTGCCACGACTTCGATCTCATCGAGGCGGCGGTGGCCGACGCCGCCGGCCGGCCTGCAGGCCGGCGGCGCCAGGACCAGGAATCCCAACCACTCCCAATCGGGACCGGGGCCGGGTACGAGGCGAACGGCGTCGGGCCGTCATCCCAGCCGGGCCCGACGAGCCTTCACTACCCGCAGGGGCTGGCCGCCATCGCTCGGCGGGCATCGACCCGGCTCGCCGTCGCCGAGGGGGAACGGCTTATCATCGGCCGGTGCGACGCCGACGTTCGTACCCTTCGGGTCGACTTCGTGCTCACCGGTGTCGAGCAACCCCGCGCCATCGCTTTCACCGATCCCGTCACCCTGGCGGTGGTCGAGCGGGCGCACAACACCGTTTCGGTGATCCACGTTTCGACCGGCGAGCGGTCGCTCATCACCGCCGATCTCGTTCGACCGGTCGGTCTGGCCGTCGACATCGACGGTTCGCTGGTCATCACCGACGCCGCCGAGGACCGCCTGTTCCGGGCCACCGCAAACAGCGACGGGTCGGCCCATCTCGTACTGCCGATCGCCGGCTCCGGACGCACGGGTGTGGTGGCCGGACGGGCCGACGAGGCCGACCTGGCCCAACCGGTCGCCGTGGTTCGGACCGGGGCCGGTCTGGTATTCGCCGATGCGGCGTCCAGCAACCTCCGCATCCTCACCGACGGAGGCGAGGTCCTCAACATCACCGACTCCGATCTGTTCGACTGGGGACTCCTCGACGGACCGGCCCACCGGGCCCGACTCCAGCGGCCGGCAGGCCTCTGCGCACTGCCCGACGGTTCGATCATCGTCGTCGACAGCGGCAACGACCGGCTGCGCCGCCTCCACCACCGCCGGATCGAGACCATCGGCCTGCAGGGGCTCTGCGGTCCAACGGCCGCCGCCGCCATCGACGAGAACCGGGTCCTGGTGGCCGACACCGACAACCACCGGCTGATCGCCGTGGATCCCATCCGCCAGGATGCCTGGCCTGTCGAGATCGACGGTCTCGACGACGCCCGATCGGTCCCCGTCTGGTCGACCGACGCCTACACCGGCGCCGATCAGGTTTCGAGCGGAAGCGCCACCTCGGCCACCTGATCGAGCTCCCGACCCCACTCCTCCGGCTCCTGCACCGGAACCAGCACGAACTTCGAGAACCCGACCTCGACGAAGGCCGAGATCGTGTCGGCCAACCGGTCCAGGTGGGGCACGACGGCCTCCGGGTCGGCGTTCGGGCTGCGGCGGGCCAGCAATGCCCGGTAGAAATCGGAGATCTCCACGCCGGGCCGGCGGTACGGGATCAACGCTCCGTAGTGCTCGGGGTCGATGGCCCGACCGTGCTCTGTGGCGACGGACTCGACCGTTTCGCGGTCGACGGCGACCTGTTCCGGGGTGCAGAACGACGGCAGCCAGCCGTCGCTCAGCCGTCCGACACGCTTCAACTCCGATGGAGCGGCACCACCCGACCACACCTCGAACTCGTCCTGGTACGGCTTGACCGCCAGGGTCACATCGTCGATCCGGAAGCGGGGCCCGGAGTGGCTGACATGGTCCTCGGTCCACAATCGGCGCATGAGCGGCAGCGCCTCGTCGAACCAACCGGCCCGATCACGACGTTCGACCCCGAACGCCTGCTGCTCGGCCGAGTCGGCGATCCCGAGACCGAACGCCGGCAGCACGCGACCCTGCGACAACCGGTCGAGGCTGGCCAGCGATTTGGCCAGGATCACCGGGTTCCGCCCGGGCAGGACCATCACCGCCGTCCCCACCT
>JAOUGG010000063.1 GCA_029857855.1 Acidimicrobiia bacterium
CGCTGGATCTCGGCGTCGTCGTGGAACTGGAAGACGGTGGCCGCGATCCCCGACAACACGGTCACGATGGCGATCATCAAACCGACACCGAGCCAGAGCCTGCTGGCGGTCATGCCGGTTCGCGGGTTGGCGTCGGGCCCCCCGTCGGGCCCATGCTCGGACTGGTGGGCGTCGGCTTCGGCCTGCATCACTGATCCACTCATACCGCCCAAACCGTAGTGGAAATCGGCGCCCATCAGCATGCTCAGCAGACCAGAAGTTGCCGAGCTGTTACGGAAGTCGTGGTGGGCTAGGGTGCGAACGTGACAACCTCAACGTCCCCCGTTCTGCTCCCGCCCAACTCGATCGAGCACCAGTACCTCGGCGGCGACCTGATAGCGGCGCTGCGGGGAGGGCCCGGAGGGCCGAACCGGCCGGAGGAATGGCTCGGGTCGGCCACCACCCGGTTCGGGGCCGACCCCGGCGCGGAGAACAACGGCCTCACCCTCATCGACGGCGTGCCTCTGCGCGACCTCCTGGAGGCGGCGCCGGAGGAATGGCTCGGCGCCGAACATGTCGAACGCTACGGCACGTCACCGGCGCTGCTCGTCAAGTTGCTGCACGCCGGGCAGCGACTCCCTGTTCATCTCCACCCGACCCGCCGCTTCGCCCAGCGTCACCTCGACTGCCCGTTCGGCAAGTCGGAGGCCTGGCTCGTCCTCGACCGGGATCGCAGCGACACCACCGTCTGGGTCGGCACCAACCGGCCGGTGGAGCGGGCGCAGTGGGAGGAGCTGATGGCGGCCCAGGATTCCGACGCCATGCTCGAGCTCCTCAACCCGGTCACGGTCGAACCGGGTGACGGGGTGTTCGTGCCCGCCGGATCACCGCACGCCATCGGCGAGGGCCTGGTGATCCTGGAGCTGCAGGAGCCGACCGACTTCTCGATCCTCCTGGAATGGGAGGGGTTCGAGTTCGACGGCCCCAACGACGGACACCTCGACCTCGGCTTCGACACGGCGCTCGGGGCCATCAACCCGCATCCCTTCGGCGCCGACCGTCTCAACGAGCTGATCCTCCGGGGTTCGGCGACGGCCGGAGCCACCATCGGTCGGGCCCTTCCCGCCACGGCCGATCCCTACTTCGAATTGCACCGATGCTCAGCGGGAACCGGGTCGGTCACACTCCCGACGACGTTCGGCGTCCTCCTCCTCACCGACGGTTCGGGCACGATGACGTGGGCCGGTGACACCGACGGCGCAGGCCCAGCAACCGTCGAGCGGGGCGAGGCCTACGTCGTGCCCCACGCGGCCGGGCCGGTCACCCTGTCGGGCGATCTGACCGGCTACTTTGCCACGCCATCTCGGCCGGACACCGATCCGCCGGTCGAGTTCGACGCCTGAACCCGCGGCCGGCGGCCTCACCGCCCGGCCATGGCGATCGACACACCCTCCCGCTACTGTGGGCCGATGCATCTGGTCACGGCAGTTATCAAACCTCACAAACTCGACGATGTGAAGAACGAGTTGGCCAAGGTCGGCATTCAGGGAATGACGGCCTCGGAGGTCAAAGGGTTCGGACGCCAGGGCGGTCACACCGAGACCTACCGGGGGGCCGAGTACCGCGTCGACTTCGTTCCGAAGGTGAAGCTCGAGATCGTGGTGGAGCCGAGCCAGGTCGATAAGGCTGTCGACGCCATCATCGCCGGCGCCCAGTCGGGCAAGATCGGCGACGGCAAGATCTGGGTGAGCGAGCTGTCGACCATCGTGCGGATCCGCACCGGCGAACGCGACGTCGACGCCATCTAAGCGGTCGGGGTCACACCTCGGGCTTCGGGGCCGGGCGGCCGAACATCGCGAAGTAGTCGGCGGCGGTCAACGCCTCGACCGCCGGTTCGAGGAGATCCCCGAGCCGGTTCGCGGTTACGTGGTCGAAGGCTTCCCACATGGCGGCGGCCAGCTCGTTGGTGCGGGTCTCGAGCGCCCGCCGTCGGACCTGACCCTCTTCGGTCATGGCCTCGTCGGCGCTGATCCAACCGTCGGCGGTCAGCCGGTCGACGGCGGCCGACCACTCGTCGTCGCCCCAGCTGCGTGACGCCTTGAGGAAGCTCCGGCCCTTGCTCAACGCATAGGAGATCACGGTGCATTCGGCGCCGCTCAATGGCTCTGCGGTGAGCAGCGCGATGTGGCCGTCGCCCCGCCATTCCCGCAGCACGGCCACCAGTTGCCAGAGCCGCACCAGGTCGTCGTCGGGGCACTGGTCGAGGATGGCGGCGTGACCGGCGGCCAGTGGCCGGCCGGGCCAGGCCAGCCCGTCGACCACCCGCTGGGCGATGTCGGTCGCCTCGGCGATGGCGTCGGCCGGCATGACGGGGCGCACGTGGGTGTTCAGGACTCGACCGACGGCCCGCCACCGGGCAGCCGACGCCTCGGTCGGTGAGACCGCCTCCCACCGACCCCGCATCCAGCGCTCCACCAGCGCGGGCGGAAAGTTGTAGAAGGTGGCGGTGATGACCTCGGGCGGCACCGGCCCCATCGGAGCGGACCGGGAGGCGAAGTAGCCGCTGCGACCATCCAGGCCGACCTTGTCGAACTCCTCCGTGGCCTCCGGGGCGGAGTAGACGAAGACGTGGAACCAGGTGGTGATCCCGTGGAGGCGGGCAACGGTCTCCAGGGAGACGGGGGTGACGTCGGTCATCCCGCCAAACTAGTCGAGGCCGTCCGCGACGAGCCGATCAGTCGATGGCCAACGCCGCCATCAGCTCGAGTTGGTCGGCGCTCGGTGGCGGGCCCAGCTTGGACCGGAAGTTGTCGGACTCGGCCTGCCAGTAGGCGAAGCTCTCGGCGAAGTCGCCGGCCCCGGTCCGGAAGTCCGACGACGCCGAACTGGGCCACCACGGCTCATTCTCGATGCCTCGGGCCGCCTGCCACGCTCGGCGATCACCGCCCTTGTTGAGCGTGACGTCGACGGCGTGACCCAGCTCGTGGGCCACGATGTGCACGAGCAGATCGTCGGTCTGGTCGTGACGCACGTAGACCTCGATGCGCTTGTCGTCCACCAGCGTCAGGCCGAACAAGCCCTCGCGACCATCGTCGAACTCGACGGTCCAACCCGGCAGCCTCTCCTGCCACGGGTAACCTATCTGCTCGAGCGCCCACCGGCCCCGCTCCTCGGCCGACGCCGACCCGGACGACAGCACCGACGGCGATTCGGATTCCGGCGACACCGACGGCGAGGCCGCTGCTCCCGACCTCGACTCCGTGGTCGTGGTCGTGGTCGACGAACCCTCGATCGTCGGTGGTTGGATGGCGTCGGCCGTGGCCGGCGGCTGCTCGCGGTCGATGATGGTCGGGCCGCCGGAGCTGATCAGCGCCATCGACTCCCGCTCCATGTGGGCCGTGGCCACCCGCACGCCGACGATGGCCGACACCACCGCGACGAACAGGATCGTCACCGTGACCGTTCGCACTGGCCAGGTGATGGCGTTGCGGCGCCGGTCGGGGGCGGACGGGCGGGTCGACGTCGTCTGCACCCGGTCCGCCTCGTGATCCATCAAACCGAACGTACCGGCGGGCCAGGCGGCCAAACAGAGTCAAAGCGCCGCCCGGGCCGGGCCGTTCGGCCCAGCCGAATCGACAGGCAAGTACCGGGGGTAGCATCGGGTGATGGCCACCGACTTCCAGATCACCTTCGACGCCGACGACCCTCCCGCACTGGCCGCCTTCTGGCAGCTGGCGATGGGCTACACGGCCGAACCGCCGCCTCCGGGTTTCGCCACCTGGGAGGAGTTCGCGGCCGCCAACGGCATCCCGGCCGACCAGATCGGCAACTACGGCTCCGCCATCGACCCGTCGGGCACGGGCCCGAGAATGCTGTTCCTCAAGGTGCCCGAGGGCAAGACGGCCAAGAACAGGATGCATCTCGACCTGCTCGTGCCCGATCCCGAGGCCCACGTCGCCCGCCTGGTCGAGGCCGGGGCGACGAAGGTGGAGACCCGCAGCGAGATGGGCACCACCTGGACCGTCATGCTCGACCCTGAACAGAACGAGTTCTGCGTGGCCAAGGACCACGTGGACCACGACTAGGATCTCGTCGTGGCTTCCATCTTCACCAGGATCATCGACGGCGATATACCCGGTCGGATCATCTGGGCCGACGACGTCTGCGTGGCCATGGTCGACATCCGGCCGTTGCACCCCGGGCACTGCCTGGTGATCCCCCGAGCCGAGGTCGACCAGTGGACCGACCTCGACACCGCCACCGCACAACACCTGATGGCGGTGGCCCATCACATCGGCGACGCCCAGAAAGCGACCGTGGCCTGTGAACGGATCGGCTTGATGATCGCCGGCTTCGAGGTTCCCCACGCCCACGTGCACGTGGTGCCGATCTCGTCGATGGCCCATCTCGACTTCCGCAACGCCGACTCGAACGCCCAAGCCGGCGATCTCGATGCCGTGGCCGACCGTCTCCGGGCCACGCTCCGAGCCGCAGGCCACACCGCCGTCGCCGGCTGAGCAGCCCGATCCGGGCACCGAGCCGGGCACCAACCCACGCCGAGGTGGGCCGAACGACCCCCGGGTAGGAGTTCCCGAGTCGTTTGTGTGCCCCGACCCATCCAGAAAACCGAGCGGATCGACGATCACTTCTGTGCAAGCCCAAACGGGACCAAATACAGCACAGACCAAGGAACGTCACATGATCCACTATGAATTCATCGCCGGCTGGCTCAAGGCCCACACCAAGACCGAACGAGGCGCCTCGCTCGTCGAGTACGCCCTCCTGGTCGCCCTGATCGCCGTCGTCTGTATCGGCGCCATCACCTTCCTGGGCAACGAGGCCGCCGACAACTTCAGCGAAGTCGGCAACTCCATCAACTAGGCGCATCGGCTTGGCCGACACCTACGGAACGCCAAAGGGCGGGGCTTCGGTCCCGCCCTTTGGCGCGTCCCGGCCCGAAAACGATAGTTTCGGGACGTGTCGCACACCGACGTCATCATCATCGGGGCAGGCCTCTCCGGCATCGGCGCCGGCTATCACCTCCAGAAGTACTGTCCGGATCGGACGTATCTGATCCTCGAGGGTCGCCCACGGTTGGGGGGCACGTGGGACAAGTTCCGCTACCCGGGCATCCGCTCCGACAGCGACATGCACACGCTCGGCTACAGCTTCAAACCATGGAACGCCCCGAAGTCGATCTCGGACGGTCCGAGCATCCTGGCCTACCTGCAGGAGACGGCCGACGACTACGGGATCACCGAGCGGATCCGGTTCAACCGGCGCATGACCGCCGCCCACTGGTCGACCGAAACCGCCACATGGACGGTGACCGTCGAGGTCACCGACGACGGCCCGGACGGGGCGGCCGAGCCCAGGACCGAGCAACACAGCGCCAACTTTCTGCTCGTGTGCTCCGGCTACTACAGCTACAAGGCGGGCTATCAACCGACCTTCGATGGTCAGGACGACTTCCCCGGTCCGATCATCCATCCCCAGGACTGGCCCGAGGATCTCGACTACACGGGCAAGCGGGTGGCGATCATCGGGTCGGGAGCCACCGCCGTGACCCTGCTGCCGGCGATGGCGGGCGACGCCGCTCATGTCACGATGATCCAGCGTTCACCGAGCTACCTGCTGTCGCGGCCCTCCGTCGATCCGGTGGCCCGACTGCTCAAACGATTCCTGCCCGACTCGTGGGCCCACCGGATCGCCCGACGGAAGAACGTCCGGCTCGGCACCCTCCTCTACAACCGGACCCGAACCGACCCCGACAAGGTCCGGGCCTTCCTGATCAACGAGGTCAGGAAGGGACTCAACCCGGACATCGACGTCGACACGCACTTCACGCCGCGCTACAACCCGTGGGATCAGCGCCTGTGCCTGATTCCCGATGGAGACATGTTCGACGCCCTGAACTCGGGGAAGGCGTCGGTGGTCACCGATCACATCGACCGGTTCGTGCCCGAGGGTGTGCGGATGGCGTCGGGCGAGGTCGTCGAGGCCGACATCATCGTCACCGCCACCGGCCTGCAACTGGTGACCCTCGGCGAGGCCGACTTCTTCGTCGACGGGAACCAGGTCGACTTCTCGAAGACCTGGACCTACAAGGGCCTGGCCTACTCCGACATCCCGAACATGGTCTCGGTCTTCGGATACATCAACCAGTCGTGGACCCTGCGCTCCGACATGATCTCGCGCTACGTCTGTCGACTCCTGAACCACATGCGGAATACCGGCACCGACACCGTCGTTGCCCGACTTCGACCTTCGGACCGCGACATGACGCCGCGCCCGTGGATCGACGACTTCTCGGCGGGATACATGCAGCGCATGATGCCGCTGCTGCCGCGCCAGGGAAACCGCGAGCCATGGCTCAACACCCAGCGCTATGAGCGTGACGTCGAGCTCATCGCCAAGGCGGCCGTGACCGACGACGTCCTGGAGTTCACCAGCTCGCAACGGGTTCCGGCCTCCAGCCGTTGACGCCGAGACGGTCGTGACGAGGCCACGCTGGTTCGAATGGCCCGGGCCGATCGGCCTGTTTCCCGTCAATTGACGCCGTTCGAGCAAAAACTGCCCAAGACGCCTATCCAGTTCCGGTGGAATGTGTCGATGGACCTCTCTGTAAGCCCCTCCGCGGGACCAAGCAACAGAGAACACAGGACACGTCCATGATCCACTATGAATTCATCGCCGGCTGGCTCAAGGCCCACACCAAGACCGAACGAGGCGCCTCGCTCGTCGAGTACGCCCTCCTGGTCGCCCTGATCGCCGTCGTCTGTATCGGCGCCATCACCTTCCTGGGTAACGAGGCCGCCGACAACTTCAGCGAAGTCGGCAACTCCATCAACTAGACCGAGGGCCCCATCAGGCCGAAACGGCACCGTGGGAGCGTCCAACCGGGCGCTCCCACGTTCGCGTCCGGGGAGGTGTGACCGCCTTCACGTCTTTCCTGCCGCAGCCGCCGAGCGCCTGTAGTAGCTTCAAGACTGATGGGGAACCTGAATCACCAACAGCTTGCGGACGGCCTCGACCACATCCAGGATTCACCGAGTAACGCCGGATT
This sequence comes from Acidimicrobiia bacterium, assembly GCA_029857855.1. Lineage (GTDB taxonomy): Bacteria > Actinomycetota > Acidimicrobiia > Acidimicrobiales > SZUA-35 > JAHELU01. Next base: position 7,046 of record JAOUGG010000063.1, read on the forward strand.
GATCGAGATGCTCGTGCTTCGTCCGGGGGTTGACGAGCGCACGGTGGTCGATCGTGCCGAGTTCGCGGTCGGCGCCGGTTTGGTGGGCGACAACTACGTCGCACGGGGCAGTGACCGCACCGAGGACGGCCAGGCCCACCACGAGGCCCAGGTCACCATCATGAACTCCCGTGTACTGAACCTGATCTCCGAGGGCGACCGGGACCGCTGGCCGTTGGCCGGCGATCAGATCCTGGTCGACATGGATCTGAGCCGGAGCAACCTGCCGACCGGAACCCGCCTCTCGCTCGGCACGGTGATGCTCGAAGTGTCGGCCAAGCCCCACACGGGATGCGCCAAGTTCGCGCAACGATTCGGCCCCGACGCGGCCAAGTGGATCAACTCCGACGCCGAGCTCCGCCTCCGGGGCATCAACGCCATGGTCATCACCGCCGGAACCTGCTCGGTCGGCGACGTGATCACGAAGCTCTGAGCAGACCTTCGAGCCCGTAATCGACGAGGTTCTCCAGTTCCGGTCGGCTGAAGGTCTCGTCGCGGAACATCAGCCGGAACAGCACCGGCCCGATCAGCAGTTCGGTGACGAGCCGGATGTCGACCCTGTCGTTCAACTCATCCCGGGCCTGGGCTTTGGCCACGATCGACTGCACCGGCACACACCGGCTCGTGACCATACGGTCGAAGACCTCGGCCAGGCGGCGATCTCCGACCGAGGCGGCGAACAGACCGGAGAACACCTGCCGGCGGGCGTGACGCTCATCCTCCGATATCGACACGAGATGATCGGCGAGGCTGAGCAGATCGCCCCGAAGAGACCCGGTGTCGGGCTCGGGCTCGGGCTCGATCATCAGGTCGAGTGCATCGAAGAGCAGCTCATCGACCGACGACCAGTTGCGATAGATCGTGGTCTTGGCCACCCCGGATCGCCGGGCGACGGCCTCCACCGTGAAGCCGCTCACGCCCTCGTCGGCCAGGACCTGCACGGCTGCCTCAAGCGCCTTCATGCGAGCCTCGGCACTTCTCGGTCGGGCCATGATCAGGTGATCCTCGCTGTTGGTTCGTGCTGTGTCTGACGTCTCAGGGAAATCGCCGGCCGTTTCGGTTGATTCGCCAGTAGAGTGAGTTACGCTACTCCATCGTAGCGTAACTCGTCCTCCATCTCCACCTCCACTCCTCGACAACTCGGAGGTGCCGATGGAGAACGCCAGAGGGAAGAAGAAACGGAGATGTTCCATGCTCGCCTCCATCGGTAGGTGGTCGTTCAGTCATCCGAGGGCCGCACTGGCCGCATGGGTTGCCGCGTTCGTCGGCGTGCTCGGCCTTGCGGGAGGCCTCGGACCGGCCTTCAACGCCACGTTCGAGGTGCCCGAGTCGGAGACGTCCGCCGGGTTCGAAACCCTCGACACGTACTTCGACGGCCTCGGTGCCGGCGCGCCCGGCTCGATCGTGTTCAAGACCGAACGGGGCGTCGACGATCCGGAAGTCCAGGCCGCCATGTCGGAGGTGTTCGCCGCCGTCCAGCAGATCGACGGGATCACGGTGGTCAGCCCCTACGGACCGACCGGCCAGAACCAGATCTCCCCCGACGGCACCATCGCCTTCGCCCAGCTCAGCCTGGCCGAGTCGGTGAGCCAGACGGAGGCCGTCGAGATCGGGCAGGACATCGAAGCACTCCTGCCGGAGGATCTCGCCGACACCCAGATCGAGATCGGTGGGGCCATACTGGCCGAGTTCGAGCCACCGGAGTCGGAACTCATCGGCCTCTCGTTCGCCGTCGTCATCCTGATCATCTCGTTCGGCTCGGTCATGGCCATGGGGCTACCGATCGGAACCGCGGTGTTCGGTGTTGGCATTGGCATCGGCATGATCACCCTGCTCAGCCGTCTCATCGACATGCCCGACTTCTCCATCCAGCTCGGGGCCATGATCGGCCTCGGTGTCGGCATCGACTACGCCCTGTTCATCGTCACCCGCTACCGGGAAAGCCTTCACCGCGGCAATACGCCGGTGGTGGCCGTCGCCGAGGCCATTGACACCGCCGGCCGGGCTGTCCTGTTCGCCGGCATAACCGTGGTGATATCGCTGCTCGGCATGGTCCTCATGGGCCTGCCGTTCATCGCCGGGCTCGGCATTGGCGCATCGGTGACGGTGTTGATCACGATGATCGCCTCCATCACCTTGCTACCGGCCTTTCTCGGGTTCGCCGGTGAGAAGATCGAGCGGACACGGCTGGGTCAGTTGGTGGCCGCCGGGCTGTTGTCGCTGACGCTGCTGATCGCCGGCCTTGGGCTTGCAGCACGGCCCATCATCTTGACCTTCGCCATTGCCGCGCTCGCTGTCTTCGCCCTCTCGTTCTTGCTTCCGCCGCTCAACCGCTTTCTGCCGGA
>JAOUGG010000721.1 GCA_029857855.1 Acidimicrobiia bacterium
CCGACGGGAGCGTGGTAGGTCGCGACCCGTGGGCCTGGAATCAGGCCCTCCTCGATGTCGGGGCGACCTCCTGCCGGCCGGATCCCGACTGCAAGCGCTGCCCGTTCAACCGTGTCTGCGCCTGGCACCTGGCCGACTGCTCGGAGCCCGATCCGGCTGACGGTTCGGCGGGGGTGTCCGGACGCCAATCCCGATTCGAGGGCTCCGACCGGCAGGGTCGGGGCCGCCTCGTCCGGGCCCTGCGCAACGGGTCGGTGGCCGAGAACGATCTGGCCGCCGTCATGGGTTGGCCGGACGACGAGGCCCGGGCCGAACGGGTGGCGGCCACGCTGGTGGTCGACGGGCTCGCCGTCCACGCCAACGGCCGCTACCACCTCCCCGGCTGACCCATCCCCAGCGGTGTGGCCGGCCGCACCCCGGTCGAAAACGGGCGAAAACGACCGAGGTTGGTCGTTCTCGCCCGCGAACGCGCAGGGAAGCGCGGGGAGTGGGAGGCACGGGAGGGGGCCGTCTAGCCCGAAATGGCACGCACCAGGGCGTCGACGGCCTCGTCGGCCAGAGCCACCATCTCGGGGTCGGTCCGATCCTGGATCGGATGTTTGACGAAGACCCGCTCGGGCTGGAAGCCGAGCGCCTCTCCCTGGATGTTGGCGGCGTCGACGAAGACGTCGCTGGCCACGAACACGGTCGGGATGCCGCGTCGTTCGAGGTCCACGGAGTCGTGCACACTGCACGACGTGCAACTGCCTCAATCGGCGAGGGCCTCGATGACGGCGTCGCAGTTGACGGCGATCTCGTGGCGCAGGTCGACCGGAGCCGGCTTGGTGAAGGTCGGCTTGCGGTAGCGGACGACCTTGGCCCCGAGACGTCCGAGGTGGGACTCGACCTGGTCGAGGAAGACGTTGCCCCGGGGTTTCGAGATGTCGAGCAGCCCGACGGTCAGCCCCGACAGGCCGGCCGGTCTCGGTGCCGGCTGCAGGTCGGCGGCTAACTTGCCGGCCGTCGGGTCGAGGACCACGAGCGGCTCCCCACCCTCGGTCGATGTGGTGTTCGTTGATGTCATGGTCGTATCTCCACGGTTACGGGTTCGGAGCCCATGTTGCCGCCCACCCAGCCGTCGAGAATGGCGGAGAACAGCCCGGCGTCCCCTCCGGCGTGAACGATCTGCAGGCCACCCGGTCGGAATTTTGGCACCGTGCCGTCGGCGAAGGCCTCGGGCAGGCCCTCTTCCATGCCGTCGACGCCACGGACCATCTCGGCTCCCGGGATCGTGAGCAGCGATTCGAGTTCGGACCGTAGCCGGTCCTTGTCCCAGCCGGACTGCGCGAAGATGCGGCCGTGCTCCGGCGAGACGACGAGCATCGCGTCGAATCCCATGGCCAGCTTGGGGTGACCGGTCGACCGCAGGCAGGCGGCGACCGATCGAACCAACGACTCAGGGGTGCGGGAGATCTGATCGATGATCGCGGTGGGACCGGATCCGGCGAACACGGTCACCGTGTCGGCATACGGACCGAATCCCCGTTCGGCAGCCAGCGACGAGAAGGGCGAATCGTGTTCCCGCTCGGCGAAGCAGAACGACAGCTTGCCCGGTGAGCCAAGCATGGCCATGTCGACCTCGCCGGGTCGGCCGCCGCCGAGGTTGCGGACCACGAGCTGCAGGGCCCGCCCGATCGTGAGATTGGCCCGGTTTCCCTGGCCGAAGGCATTGCCGCCGGAGTTCATGCCGAGCCGTTTGGCGATCGGCCCGTTGACCACGAGCACTGGGCCCGAGAAGAAGGTCGTGGCCAGGAGGCCGTGCATGTTGAATTCGTGCGTGCAGGCGGCCTCGACCGCCGCGAGCACCACCTGGAAGTACTCGGGTTTGCAGCCGGCCATGACCGCGTTGATGGCGATCTGTTCGACGGTGGCCGGGTGGAGGTCGGGCGGTATCTCGGCCACGACATCGTCCGCCGCCCGGGAGGTTTCCTCCAACATGGCCATGACCCGGGCCTCGGTCGGCGGCACGACGGGCAGCCCGTCGGTCCAGCCTCGGTCGAAGGCCGCCTCGAACGGGTCCTCCAGCCGGGCCAGCTCCACTCGGCGCGACTGGAGGGTCGAGCCGCCGAAGCGAACGGCCAGCTCCGAGGCCAGCGCCGGGTCGACCGACAGCGAGCCGCAGCCGGGCCGGAACTCGGGCAGGTCCGATCCGAGGTCGGCAACCCCGCTCAGCTTCTCCCAGTGGGGCCGTGACCAGCCGACGGTGCGATCCTCCTCCTCGCCGTTGCGGGCCCGGATCAGGGTGGGCACGGTCTCGATGTCGTGATGCCACGAGAATGCCAGCCGGGTGTCGTCGCTCGGGGACACCGATTCCGGGAATGTCGGGTCGTCCTGGGTGAACACGGTGAGGGGACCGGCCTTCGCCAACTGTTCGAGCACGGGAACCACGAACTCGCAGGTCGGACAATCACGTTTCACCACGGCGATCAGCCCGTCGGGCAGTGACGGCCGTTCGGTCGAAGCGTCGACGGTGGCCCCAGCGGAGTTCCCCATCACCCAACAGTACGCCGATGGCGGGGGATCGGTCGAACCGGTGTCGGCCCACCCTCGACGCTAGGCTTGCTCTCGCTCCGGGGCCGCGCGGCCGGCGGAGCCAAGAGAGCCGCAGACCGCATGAAGTTTGGAGAGTGAACAACCATGACCGACGCCTCGAAGGACCCCGTGATCGACCCGGGTGATTTCCGTCACGTGCTCGGTC
>JAOUGG010000722.1 GCA_029857855.1 Acidimicrobiia bacterium
CGAGGATCGGTACGGTCCCGGTCCCGTTGACCGTGATACCGGCATCGGTGCCGTAGCGGATGATGTTGCCGTCGGTCGGGTTTTCGCCACCGACGCGAACCCATCCCGATGTGTTGATCTCGAGCGGGACCGAACCGGCGCTGCCAACGTCGGCCAGGTCGACGCCGAGGCGGTTGGCTCGGATCAGAACCCAGTCGGCGGCGCCGTTCACCTGCACGTCGATCGGGTTGTGGGCGATGACGTTGCCGCTCAGAGAGTGGTTGGTGTCGCCGTCGATGACGACGCCACCGCCGGTGTTGCCGAGTGCGCCGGTCCCGTCGGCGCCGGTGCCGATTCTGCTGTCGACTGCGTTGAAGTGCCGACCCAGGGTGCTGATCCGGATGCCGGCTCCACCGCTGGCGCTGATCACCGAATCCCGCACTTCGCCGTAGCGATCGTTGAAGACCAGGGCGTCGCCGCCCGATCCGGCGCCGGTGACGCCATCGACGTCGACACCGACCACGGTGTCGAGCACGTAGATGTAGCTGTCATCGGCCCGGACCGCGGTGGTGGGAGCGTTGACGATACCGAGGCCCTGCAGCACGGAGGAGGTCGAGCCGGTGTCGAAGTGGAAGAGATCGGTGGCGCCGGAGGCGGAGCCGTCGACGTAGACAACGGGGGTGAACGCCGCCCATCCGGTCTGCGTCGTGGCGTTGACCAGCACGTATTCCGTGACCGACGGCAGCGGCGATGCCGGGGTCAGCGTCCAGTGCGTTCGGGGTGAGGTGGCGTAGCCGGGATCGGAGGCGGGGATGACGAACTCGATGGCGACACCCGAGGAAGGCCCACTGGTGACGTAGGCGTTGGCCTCCTCGATGGCGGCTCGCAACGTGCACTCGGGGTCGCCCTCGGAGTTCGTGCCACCCGTTTCGCAGGCTCCGTCGCCGGGGAAGGTGTCGGAGCCGTCGCCGGTCGAGTTGACGGTCAAAGCCAAATCGCCGACGACGACGGCCTCCGAGAACTCCGAAGTGGCGCCGTAGGAGCCTCCGCCGAGGTCTTCGGTGGCGGTGGCGGTCAACACATCGTTCTCCTGGACCATGGCGCCGACCGGCATGATGAACCGTTCGATGCCGGAACCGGTGTGGGTGACGGTCACGCCGGCCAGGAACGTCTCGCCTTCGCCGTAGCCCGACGGATCGGCCCCTTCCGTGGGGTTGGCGAAGAGTTCCACCCGGTAGTCGCCGGCCGGTACATCGAGGTCGAATGCCACCTGCATACTTCGGTCGAGGGGCGAGATAATCTCGGGGAAGTTGAGCAGGTCGTTGGCGCCTGAGTCGCCGTCACCGGCGTCGTTCGGTGTGAGTCCGTCGGCGTTGAGATCGATGCCCGTCTGTGTGTTGCCGTAGATGGTGTTGCCGAGGATCGCCGTTTCCCCTGCGGTGGCGTCGAGCCGGATGCCATCCCCGCCGGCGCCGGTGATCAGGTTCCCCTCGCCGGCGCCCGTCCCACCGATCGTCGGTGAGGCTCCAGCGGCCACCACGATGCCGTCGGTACCGACTCCGACAACCGTGTCTGCGGCATCGATGCCGATCCGGTTGGCGATCGCCACACCGGTTGCACTGCTGCCGAACCGGATGCCGGCCGACGTCGAGGCGACGATCGTGTTGCCGTCGCCGACCGACCCGACGGCGGCGCCGCCGGCCAGGACCACGATCCCGTCCGATCCGTTGCCGAACGAACCGGTGCCGTCGAGATCGGTTCCGATACGGTTCCCTGTCACAACGGCGCCGGTCGCGGTGGCGGCAATTCGTATCCCGGCCGATCCACTGCCGGAGATCACCGAGTTGGCGACGGTCGCCGAATCACCAGCGAGGGTGATGCCGTCGGTTCCGTTGCCGGGTGCCGAGCCGCCACCGGGAGGTAGGCCGACAACAAGATCCTCCAGGACCACTCCGGAGGCACCCGAAGCCACGTCGATCCCTTCCACGTCGGACCCGATGATGCTGAGCCCGGCGACCCGCGTTGCCGAGGCGATGCTGTCGACGGTGACGAGCGCCTGCCCCTCGGCGAGGCCCGTTCCGTCGATCGCCACAACGGGGGACCAGGCCGCCCAGCCGGTCTGGGTTGTGGCATCGAGGTCGACGGTCCCGGTGATCGCCGGCAGATCGGAGCCGGGGGCCATGGTCCAGATGCCTGCGCTGTGGCCCGCATCGGATGCCGGGATCGTGAAGGTGATGTCGCCACCGCCGATGGCGTTGAGTTCCTCCATGGCGGCCCGCAGGGTGCACTCGGGGTCGCCCTCGGAGTTGGTCGAACCGGTGTCGCAGGTCTCGTCGCCCGGCGTGGCGTCCGACGCGTCGCCGGTTGAGTTCACGCTTATGCCGAGCACGATGATCGTGACGTCGACGGTGCCGTTGGCGGGGGCACCGACACCGTCGTCGAACGTCCAGGCCATTGTCACGGTCCCGGTCTCACGACTTTCGTTGACATAGCCCAACGACTGCAACACCCTGCTCACTCGAGCCTCGGTCGAGCCGGTGTCGAAGTCGAGGCGCAGGGTTCCACCCGAGTTGGTGGTGACGGTGCCGACGGTGACACCGTCGATCACGATCGATGCGCCCTCGGTGATCGCGTCCAGCGTGCCGGTGGCGGCGAACTCGTCGCGGCTGTCGGCGCCGCCCTGACGTGTCACCGTCAACGAGGTTCCAGCCCAGTTCGCGGCGTCGATCAGTTCCTTGTCGAACACCCGAACATC
>JAOUGG010000723.1 GCA_029857855.1 Acidimicrobiia bacterium
GATGCCGCAGGCCTCCCTCGTCTCCTGGAGTCGCACCCAGTACCGGGCGAACGAATCGCCGTCGGGATGGGTCCAGACCTTCCAGTCGACCTGGTCGTAGACGAGGCCGCAGGGATTGTCGCGCCGGATGTCCCAATCCACACCCGATGCCCGGATGTTCGCGCCCGAAAGACCGTAGGACAAGCCGACGTCGGCCGGGATGACCCCGATACCGCGGGTTCGGGCCTGGAAGATCTCGTTGCCGACGAGCAGATCCTCCATTTCGTCGCAGAAGCCGCGGATCTCGTTGAGGGCCTGCTTCGTGTCGGCGATCCAGCCGGCCGGCAGGTCGTCCTTCACGCCGCCGATGCGGTCGAAGTTGGGATGGAACCGTCCACCGGTGGCCGCTTCGATCTGATTGAGGATGTATTCCCGGTCGCGGAACGCGTAGAACACCGGGCTGACGGCGCCCAGCTGGACGCCCATGTCACCGAGGAACAGCGTGACGTTGGCGATGCGGGCCAGCTCGAACAGGATAGTGCGGATCCACTGGGCCCGGGGCGGGGCCTCGATGTCCATCAGCTGCTCGGCGGCGAGGATGAACGGCACCTCGTTGGCGAAACTGCCGAGCCAGTCGATCCGGTTGATCAGCGTGGTCACCTGCGGGTAGGTGCGCACCTCGGTCAGCTTCTCGTAGCCACGGTGCATGTAGCCCATGACCGGATCGGCGTTGACCACCTGCTCGCCGTCGAGCTGGAGGATGACCCGAAGGGTGCCGTGGGTGGCCGGATGCTGGGGCCCGACGTTGAGGGTCATGCCCTCGGTCTCGAGTTCGATGTTGACCCGGGCGTCGGCCGCCTGCGCAGCGATGTACGCCATCTGCCGGCGATCCATGATCTCCGTCACGATTGATCACCGCCTTCGGCTTCGTTGTTGTCGGTCGACGGAGCGTCGTCGGATTCTTGCGCCGGCATGGGCTCGACGTCGACGATACCCGGCCAGGGTTTGACCAGCCGGGCCAGCAGCGGGAAGTCCTTGCGCAGCGGATGGCCTTCGAAGTCGGTGGGGAGATAGAGGTTGCGCATGTCGTTGTTGCCGATGAACGAGATGCCGAACATCTCGTGCGTCTCCCGCTCGTGCCACGCCACACCTGGGTAGGTGTGGACCCAGGTGCCGATGGCCAGCGCACCGTCGTCGCCCCCGGGAACATCGGCTTTGAGCGTGAGACCAAGGCCGGTCGAAAGGTTGTAGACCCGGGAGATGACCTGGAAACGGGTGCTGCCGCCGGTCAGGCCGTCGGCGCCGGTGCCGGTGTAGCCGTCGGTGGACGCTTCCCCGGATTCGACTTGTCCCTGCGAGTTTTCGTCGTCAGATGAAAACTCGGTTAGCTCCGCCTCCGGCGGAGCGGCATCGACCGCGGCGTCGAGGCTGCGACCGAACGGCGAAGGCTTCCAGTCGATGGCGGAGAGCCAGTCGAAGAAGCGGAATCGCTGACGGTTGCGGAGATAGTCGGCCGTCTCGGTCCACGAGTCGGTGGCGACCCGGATCCACAGATCGCGGCCCGGTTCGAGATGGGAGGCCGCCAGGGCGTCGCCCAACTCGGAGGTCAGAGCCTCGAGTAGTGCGGAGCGGGCCTCGTCGGTGGCTTCGACCTCTTCGGTCTCGGCCTCGGTGGTTTCTGCGCCGGCGGCGCCGTCACCCGATGGCAAGGGGGTCCCCCTTCCATTTCTCAGCGATGTCCTCGTTGAGGATCATCTCCTGCAGCAGGACGATGCCCTCGAGCAGGGCTTCCGGACGAGGCGGGCAGCCCGGCACGTAGACGTCGACCGGAATGATCTGGTCGACCCCCTTGGTGACCGAGTAGCTGTCCCAGTAAGGGCCGCCGCAGTTGGCGCACGAGCCCATCGAGATCACGTATTTGGGTTCCGGCATCTGCTCGTAGAGACGACGAATCGCGGGGGCCATCTTGTCGGTGACCGTGCCGGAGATGATCACGAGATCGGCCTGCCGGGGGCTGGCCGGCAGCGGGATCACACCGAGACGCATCACGTCGTAGCGAGGGGATCCGAACGCAGCGCCCATTTCGATGGCGCAGCACGCAAGACCCCACTGGTAGGCCCACAGGGAGTACTTCCGGCTCATGTTGAGCAGCTTCGTCAGCCCTTTTGGCATTTTCCCCGATTCAACTAATCCCATCACAACCCCTTCCGGTCACAGGCGGGATTCCGTGCAACGGAATCCCGGGGGCGAGGGCGAAGCCCGAGACACTCATACCCACCGCAACACACCCTTGCGCCATGCGTAGGCCAGGCCGAGGGCGAGGATGAAGATGAAGATGACCATCTCCACAAGCCCGAAGAAACCGTACTGCTCCAGGCGGGTGGCCCACGGGAAGATGAACACAGCCTCGACGTCGAACATCACGAACAGCAGCGCAAATATGTAGTACCGGATCTGGGATTGCGACCATCCGCTGCCGACCGGGTCGACACCGGACTCGTAGTTCTGCAGCTTCCCGGGAGACGGACGGCTGGGCCGGATCAGCGACGCCAAGCCGATGAAACCACCGACGACGCCGACGGCCAGCAGCCCGAAAAGAAGAACGAGTAGGTACTCGCGAAGGAAGTCCGACACGACCGACGACTCTACCGGGCCAACGGCCCTTGGGCCAAGATCAGACCATGTGACGTTCTTGTTGAAATTTGCATGTGGCAACCCCCGGGTCGAGCACGCCGCCGACGAACGCCG
>JAOUGG010000064.1 GCA_029857855.1 Acidimicrobiia bacterium
GACCCCTCTGCTTGCCTCCAGGTTCACCTCGAGGTCGCCCCTGGTGACGAGGTGCGAACCCACTTCGTCCTGGGTGCCGGAGCCGACGGGGAGCACGCGGAGCGATTGGCTCGACGGTGGCGCGACACCGTCACCGTCGACGAGGCGTCGAAGCAGCTCGCCGACCAGTGGGATTCGATCCTTTCCGCCGTGACCATCGAGACCCCGGAGCCGGCCCTCGATCTCCTGGTCAACCGGTGGGCGTTGTACCAGGTGCTGTCCTCCCGTGTGCTGGCCCGCACCGGGTTCTACCAGTCGAGCGGAGCGTTCGGTTTCCGAGACCAGCTCCAGGACGTCCTGGCGCTGCTTCATGTCCAACCGGATCGAACCCGAGCCCACATCCTCGAAAGCGCGGGACGGCAGTTCGAGGAGGGCGACGTGTTGCATTGGTGGCACCCGCCACTCGGGCGCGGGGTCCGAACCCGATGCTCCGACGACCTTCTCTGGCTCCCCTTCGTCACCGCCGAATACGTCGAGTCGACGGGTGATGCAGGGATCCTCGACGTGGAGGTTCCGTTCCTGTCCGCTCCCCCGCTGAGACCCGACGAAGCCGAACGCTACGACCTCTTCCGGCACGGCGAGACACAGGCCTCGCTCCTCGAACACTGCCGGCGGGCGCTCGATCAAGGTCTGACCCAGGGGTCACACGGCCTGCCGCTGATCGGCGACGGCGACTGGAACGACGGGATGAACAGGGTCGGCTCGGCCGGGCGCGGCGAAAGCGTGTGGCTGGGATGGTTCGCCGGTGCGACAGCCAATGCTTTCGCCACGCTCTGTGAGCGCATCGGCGACACCGAGGCGGCAACGCTCTGGCGTGACCGGGCACGCAATCTGTTCACCGCGGTCGAGGCCGAGGGTTGGGACGGCGCCTGGTACCGACGCGCCTTCGACGACGACGGCGAGCCCTGGGGATCGGCGACCTCGGACGAGTGCCAGATCGACTCGATCGCCCAATCCTGGGCCGTCCTGTCCAACGGTGGATCACCGACGCGGACCCGGCGTGCGCTCCGATCGGCCCGCTCGAAGCTCCTGCGGAACGACGACCAGTTGGCCTGCCTGCTCTGGCCCCCGTTCGACATCACAGACCGGAACCCCGGCTACATCAAGGCCTACCCGCCGGGCATCAGGGAGAACGGTGGTCAATACAGTCACGCTGCGGCGTGGCTGGGGTGGGCCTTCGCCGCGGCAGGCGACGGCGAGGAGGCCGACCGGGTCCTGCGCATGCTCAACCCGATCGAACGAACCCAGAACCCTGAGGCCGTGCGCCGCTACCGGCTCGAGCCCTATGCCATCGCCGCCGACATCGCCAGCGTCGAGCCCCACGTCGGCCGCGGCGGATGGAACTGGTACACCGGAGCGGCCGGCTGGACGTGGCGGCTGGCCGTCGAGGCCATCCTCGGCCTCCGTCGCGTCGGTGACAAGATGCGAATCGACCCGCGGCTTCCACGCCACTGGCCGGGCTTCAAGGCCACGGTGCGCGTCGACGGGGGGCTCCTCGAAATCGTGGTCACCAACAACACGACCGTCGGGGCTCCGAACGAGACGGAGGTTCAGGTCGATGGCACGCCGATCACCGGCAACGAGGTCGATCTCCCCGACGACGGCGCAACCCACCAGGTCAAGGTGAGCCTGGGCGTCGACCGTACGGTTCCAGCGACACGAAAACGGCCCTAGGTCCCTGCACTTCGCACATCCGAACGTGCGATGGTGACAGGAGAAGCGAGAAAACGAGGAGATTCCGATGGAGACGATTGCAGTTGGCCTCGATGGATCGGCCGCGGCCGAATCGGCGCTGCGCTGGACCGTCGATCTTGCCGGCGCTACCGATGCAGGCGTCGTCGGCATCAACGCATTCCACATTCGATGGACCAAACCGGAAACCCCGGACCGCGTAGAGCAGCTCGCGGAGCGGAGAGGGCAGCTCGAACGGGAATGGCTGAAGCCTGCCTCGATAGCGGGTCTTGCGGTGGAGTCCTTGGTCCGCGACGGCGATCCCCGGGATGTCATTCTCGAGGCCGCCCGGAGCGCTGGAGCGGATCTCCTCGTCCTCGGACGAAGCGGTTCGGGAGGTGGACCCGGCTTCCTGCATCTCGGCAGCGTTGTCGAGCACGCCGCCCATCACGTACCGATCCCCCTGGCGGTGATCCCTGCAAGTGCGCCGACGGCCATGCGGCGTCTCGTCGTAGGAGTCGACGGGTCCACCGAATCCCGGCTCGCGCTCGAATGGGCCGGCAGCGTGGCGAAAAAGATGGACGCCGAAGTGGTCGCGGTCCAGGTGATGGAACCGTTCCTGGAGTGGACCCCGGCAACGAGCCCCGACAACTGGCGACGCGACGTTGAGCGCGGCATTGAAGAGTGGGCGCTACCGCTGACCGAATCGGGCCTGTCGGTGATACCGGTCGCGCAACGCGATCTGCACCCCGCCGACGCCCTCATCGGGATCGCCGCATCTCGCCAAGCCGACCTGCTGGTCATCGGAACCCGTGGTCTGGGCGGGTTCAAGACACTGCATGCCGGTGGTGTAGCTCTCAAGGTCCTACACCGCATCGGGCTGCCGCTGGTGCTGGTGCCGGCTTCGTGACGCGGAGTCGTGGTGCTGACGATTCGTGAGCTGCTGGAGCGGATTCGACCTGCGGGCACACCGGGGCCGCCGACCGAAGGAGAACGACGACGTCGGAGTGAAGCCCGCGCGGTCGAGATCGCAGAGGTGGTCGCCTTGCTGGCCGAGTTCGAGGCCGAGGCTGACGCCATCGTCGACGCGGCCGAGGCGGCCGGTGGGCGTGTTCAGGCGAAGGCCCGTGCACAGGCGGCGCGGATTGCCGCTTCGACACCCGACCGGGTCGCCACCGCCGGCACCGAGGTCGCAGCTCGTGACGAGCAGGAGCGCGACGCCGAGGCTGCGACGATCCGCGCTCAGGCCGAGCAGGATGCCGAGCGGCTGATCGAATCGTCGAAGACGACGATCCCCGACGTGGTCGGTCTTGCGGTCAAGATGATCTGGGACTCGGTAACCGTCGTCCCGGCGGGCACGGTTGCGGAGGTACGGCGATGACCGTGGGCTGGGTTGCGGCGTCGACACGGGGCCGCGCCCTGGTGGGTCGCATTGTCGGGGCGGACCGATCGCGGGCGCTTGTCGCTCTCGACTGGCCCGAAGCCCGTCACGCACTCACGTCGACCGGCTACGGCCGTGACCTGGCCGCCGACGCCACGCGCCACGAAGCCCGCCACGCCGCCATGGAGGCGACTTCGTGGCAGCTTCGGGTCCTCGCCGGCTGGCTTCCGCCCGGCCAGGGCCGGCTGGCCAGGCTGTTTGCCGCACCGCTGGAGATCGCCAACATCGAACTCCACCTCGCCTCCCTGGACGGTGAGCAGCGAACCGAGTCGGCGCTCCGGTTGGGGTCGCTCGCCACGGCCTGGCCGCAGGTGGCCCGATGCCGGTCGACCGATGCGGTACGAACGGTGTTGACGACGTCGGTGTGGGGCGACCCCGGCGGCGTCGATCGGGCGTCGTTCGCCCTCGGACTACGTTTGGGCTGGGCCCGCCGCCTCGCCGGACAGTCACCGGTCCTGGAGCGGTGGGCCAAGGGTGGTGCCGCGGTGCTGGTCGCACGGGAGCGCTTCGCCTTCGACCGGGAACTCAACCACCCGACGTCCGACGTCGCCGACAACCTTCTGGGTCGGCGGTGGCGAACGGCCAACTCGCTCGCCGAGTTCAGGCATCACCTCACCGATGCCGCTTCATGGTCGCTGGTGGGCGTGGAGAACCCGGAGGACCTCTGGCGGGCCGAGGCCGCGGTCGCCCGTCGGGTCGAGGCGGAATCCGTGCCAATGGCGGCCTCGAGCAAGCCCGATCGAAGCGTCGTCATCGGGATCATGTCGCTCATGCTGATCGATCTTCGCCGGGTTTTGGCGATCGTCGAGCTTGCCGGGCGGGGACCCGATCCGGTGGAGGTGTTCGATGCCGTGGCCTGATCAGCTGGTGTCGATGCCGATGGCCCGAGTCGCGCTGGTCGCCCCGGCAACCGGGCTTCGGCGTGTCCTCGTGGAGACTGCGGATGCCGGTGTGTTCGAGCCCGATCATGCCCCTGCGAACGGCGAACCCGACGGCGGTGGTGCCTTGACACCGGACGCCAAGCAGTCCGCGACGCCTCCACTGCTGAGTCAGCGGTACGTGCCCGATGAGGAGCTGGATGCCGTCGGTCGCCTCGACCTCCTGGAGGGCGAACGCCGGCTTCGCCGGCTGGCCGACAACGCACAGCGAACTTCGAAGTGCGCAGTCCTCACCGGTTGGGTACCCCGCCAGGAGCTCGACGCCCTCCGTTCCCGCCTGGCCCCCCACGGCGGCGCCGTGACCGAACTGACTCCGCGCCGCGGTCTGACCGCACCAACCGCTCACCGTGACCGGCCATCCACGGCGGCGATACGGCCGCTGGTCTCAATCTACGCCACCATCCCCTACCGTGACGTCGATCCCACCTGGTTCGCCGGGATCGCCTACATGGCGATGTTCGGGATGATGTTCGGCGACGTCGGCCACGGTCTCGCCCTCATTGCCCTCGGCGCCGCGGCGCGTTCATGGCCCGAATCCCGGATCGTGCGTTTCCGACCGGCGGCTCCGTTTCTCATAGGAGCGGGGCTCGCCTCAACGCTGTTCGGCGTCCTGTACGGCGAGGCGTTCGGGCCCACGGGACTGGTGCCGACCGTCTGGATCCGACCACTGGAGGAACCCGAGACGCTGTTGCTGGCCGGTCTCGTCGGCGGCAGTTGCCTGCTGGCGATCACCTTCGTCCTGGCCGCCGTCAACCGCTGGCGTGAGGGAGGGCCGACACTGGCCCTCTACGATGCCACCGGCATCGGCGGGGCGCTGCTGTTCGCCGGCACCGCCGCCGCCATCGGCGGAGCCGTCGGCTCGACGTCATGGCTGATGCCGACGGGTTCGGCCATCGCCGCGTTGGGTGTGGTCTTGACCTTCCTCGGTCTCATCGTCAAGGCCGGTCGAGGTGCGGCAGCGATCGCTCAGGCAATCGTCGAGATGTTCGACACCGTCCTCCGCCTTGGCTCGAATGTGGTGTCATTCACCCGGCTTGCGGCGTTCGGGCTGACTCATGCCGTGATCACCGGTGTGGTCTGGGACGGCACCACGAGCCTCCTTGACCGGGCCACCCCGCTTGCCGGCGTCGCTGCAGTCGTGCTCTTCGCCGCCGGAAACCTTGTCGCCTTCGGGCTCGGCGCACTGGTGGGCGCCATACAGGCACTGCGCCTCGAGTACTACGAGCTGTTCTCCCGGCTCTTCACCGCCGAGGGTCGGCCCTTCAAGCCATGGCATCTACCCGTCGAACGATCGGACCTGACATGAACACCTGGATCATTGCCGTGATCATCGCAACCCCTCTCGCCGCGATGATCCCCATCGGTCGCCGGCTCGGGCCCCGACACATCCAGCGGCTCTCGCTTGGTGTGCTCGCTGCGAGCCTGGCGATAAGCCTCGGCGTGTTTGCGTTCGGTGTGAACCGGGCCTCAGCCACCACATCGGTGCCGGCCACCATTGCCGCGCCGCAGGCAACGTCGGCGGATTCGACGACCAACGACATCAACACCGGCTCGGCCTTCATCGGTGCAGCCATCGCCGTGGCCGCATCCACGATCGGAGCCGGAATCGCGGTCGCTTACACGGGCTCGGCCGCGCTGGCGACCGTGAGCGAGCAACCCGATCTTTTCGGCCGGGCCATGGTCGTCGTCGGCCTGGCCGAGGGCGTCGCCATCTACGGCCTGATCGTCGCCGTCCTCATCCTGGGAAATGTCCCGTGAAAACCGTCGTGGGCATCGGCGAGGAAGGCGTGATGACGGGTTTCGCCGTGACCGGCGTACCCGTCATCACGGCCGAGACCGAGAGCGAGATCATCGCCGCATGGGACGGTCTCGATGACGACGTCGGTCTGGTGATCCTGTCGGCCCGGGCATCAGAGGTTCTCCGTGCCGATCTCGAAGGTCGGGCCGACCGGCTGAGCGCGGTGATGCCATGACCGACGCAGCCCTCGCAGCCCCCGCAGGACCGTCGAGTGAACAGCTGCGCGAGCAGCTCGAACCGGTGCGCACCGTCCTGCTCGAGAACGCCCGATCCCAGGCAGAACAGATCATCGGCGAGGCGCACGCGGCGGCGGACGCCGTCGTCGCCGACGCCACCGAAACAGCCGACGGCGAAATCCGCCGAGCCGTGGATCGAGCTCGAGCGGCCGCTCAGGCTCGATCAGACCAGCGCCTTGAACAGGCCCGAGCCGGCGCCCACCGGCACATCCTCCGAACCAAGGGCGACGTCACCCACCGTTTGACGCTGGCGACCCACCAGGCCGTGCTCGATCTCCGGTCCGACCCACGGTACCCCGATCTCCTCGCCCACCTCGAGCGTCTCGCCCGCAGCCAGCTGGGACCGGACGCGGAGATCGAGCGTGACCCGGAAGGCCTTGGCGGTGTCATCGGGCGCCACGGCTCGCGCCGAGTCGACTACACCCTGCCCGCCCTGGGCGATCGGGCCCTGAACCAGCTCGGCGACGACACCGAACAGTTGTGGACATGATGGAGAAGCCCGGCGTCATCACCAGGGTCAACGGCCCCGTCGTCCACATCAACGGGCTGCAGGCTCCAACGCGATTCGAGTACGTCGTGGTCGGGGAGGCGGAACTGCCCGGCGAGGTCCTCGCCGTCGACCACGAAACCGCAGTGGCCCAGATCTACGAGTACACGGGTGGCCTCCGGGTCGGCGACCCGGCAGGCGCAGCTGGACACCCGCTGACCGTGCGTCTCGGCCCCGGGCTGCTCGGCGGTATCTACGACGGGCTCCTCCGCCCCCTCGACGACGCCGACGAGTTCATCGGACCGAGGGGGCTGACCAGGCCGGCCGTCACCGACCACGACTTCGAACCGGAGGCGCTCCCCGGCACCGAGATGGGGCCCGGTGACATCATCGGCCGTATTGCTCGACCAGCCGGGGGAATCGACCACCTGGTCGTTGTGCCGCCCGATCTTGCCGGCACCCTCGAGCACATCGTCGAGCCGGGGCGTTATCGGTCCTCGGCAGTCATCGCCACCATCGATGGCAACGATGTCACCTTCACCTCCGAGTGGGCCCTCCGTCGAGCCCGTCCCTACCGAAGCCGCAACCCGGTACGCGAACCGTTTCGGACCGGCCAAAGGGTCCTTGATGTGCTCGTTCCCATCGCCAAGGGGAACAGCGCCACGGTCATCGGTGGCTTCGGCGAAGGCAAGACGATGCTGCTCGAGCAGCTGGCCAAGTGGGGCGACGCCGATGTCATCATCTACGTCGGCTGCGGTGAGCGGGGCAACGAACTCACCGACCTGATCAGCGAACTCGGCGAGCTGGCCGACCCTCGCACCGGTCGGTCCCTGATGGAACGCACGATCATTCTGGCCAACACGTCCAACATGCCCGTGATGGCCCGAGAGGCAAGCATCTACACCGCCGTGACCATCGCCGAGTACTACCGAGACATGGGCTATCACGCCGTCATAATCGCCGACTCGACGTCGCGCTGGGCCGAGGCGCAACGGGAGCTGGCCAGCCGAACCGGTGCCATCCCCGCCGAGGAGGGTTACCCGGCCGATCTCCCGGCCTCACTCGCCGCCTTCTACCAGCGGGCCGGACGGGTCGACACGCTTGGCGGCCGTGATGGCATCGTCACCATCGTCACCTCCGTCTCCCCGCCCGGCGGCGACGTCACCGAACCGGTGGCCGCTCACACCCAGCGCTTCGTGCAGGCGGTCTGGTCCCTCGACCGCGATCTCGCCTATGCCCGCCACTACCCCGCCGTCAGCTGGCGAAACTCGTTCTCACGTGACCGTGACGCCATCGGCCGCTGGCACGCCGCGAACGACGACCCGGACTGGGTCACCCGGAACGTTCGTCTCAACACGCTGCTCGGCGAGGCCGACAGACTCCAAGGCATCGCCGACCTTGTCGGCCTCACTGCGCTCCCGACCGACGAACGACTCATTCTGCTCACCGGTCGCAACATCCGCGAGGCCATCCTGCAGCAGAGCGCCCTGAGCGACAACGACGCCTTCTGCTCGCCGGCCAAGCAGGCTGCGCTCACTGAGGCCGTCCTGCAGACCCACGACACGGCGACAACGGTGGCCGCCGCCGGTGTGCCTGCGAGCGTCATCGAGGATTTCGACTACACCGCGCTGCTTCGGGCCAAGGACATAACCGGGCCAGACGACGCAGCGGGTGTGGAGGCGATCGCGCAACGACTCCGCGCCGCGCTCCAGGAACTCGCACCATGACACGCGTGCTCGCACAGATCTCACTGGCTGCACCGATCGAGCTGATCGGCGTCGAGCGGGTCGAAGGTCCACTGCTGTTCGTGGCCGGGGCCGTAGGGGTCGGCTGGGACGAGACCGTCGAGATCCGAACAAGCAACGGACCCGCTCGCCGCGGCATCGTGACCGAACTCGATCACGACCTCGCCATCATCGAGGTCTTCGAGGGAACCGACGGACTGGGCACCGCCGACACGACCGTTGCCTTCACCGGAGCCCCACTCGAGATTCCGGTGACTGATGCCTGGCTCGGCCGCATCAGCAACGGGCGGGGTGATCCTATCGACGGCGGCCCACCGGTACGCGCCGACCAGCACCGACCGGTGGCCGGCAGTCCGATCAATCCGGCCAAACGCGACGTGCCTCGGGACCCGGTCATCACCGGCGTGTCCGCCATCGACGGCCTCATGACGCTTGTTCGCGGCCAGAAGCTCCCGATTTTCTCGGTCGGCGGCCTACCCCACCTCGAGCTGGCCATCCAGATCGCCTCCCAGGCAACGGCCCTTGGGGCACCGTTCCGGGTCGTCTTCGCCGGTATGGGGATGACCAACGCCGATGCCGATCTGGTCCGTGACGGACTCGCCGCCCGAATACGCTGCGGTGAAGCCACCGTCTTCCTCAACACCGCCGACGACCCCGTCATCGAACGAATCCTCACTCCCCGTCTTGCCCTCACCGTGGCCGAACATCTGGCGTTCGACCACGATCAACACGTCTTGGTGATCCTCACGGATATGACCGCCTACTGTGACGCCGTCCGCCAACTGTCATCGGCCCGAGGGGAAGTTCCCAGCAGACGGGGCTATCCCGGCTATCTCTTCAGCGACCTGGCGGGGATCTACGAACGCTGCGGCCGCCTCAAAGGCAGGTCGGGTTCCATCACCGAACTGCCGGTGCTGACCATGCCGGCCGGCGACATCACCCACCCGGTCCCGGACCTCACCGGCTATATCACCGAGGGTCAGATCGTGCTGT
>JAOUGG010000724.1 GCA_029857855.1 Acidimicrobiia bacterium
CAGCGCGACGGTCAGGGTGCGCCCCAGACGGTCGAGCTGGCGAGGAAGCCGTGATGGCCGGCGACGACGTGACCGAGACCGAGACCGAAACGGACGCCGAAGCAGAGAACGCCGAGAACCTCGACGCCGGGGACGCCCCGGAGCAGGTCGAGGCCTTCGAGGAAGCGGCCGACCGGTCCGATGAGCCGCCCGAACAGGCCGATGTCGAAACCGGGGTTCTCTACGATTGCTCCTCCAGCCACTCCCGTGGCCATCGGGTGATCCACCCGACCCGGGAGCAGTGGCTGGACGTCGCCACACAGCTTCTGGCCGACGGCTGGAACATGTGCGTCGACGTCACGGCCGTCGACTACAGCGCCTACGCCGCCGACCGGAACCTGCCGGCCAGCGTCACCCCGGAGCGCTACGAGGTCGTGGTGTCGTTCCTGTCGCACGCCCGTCGCGAGCGGCTTCGGGCCCGCATTCAGGTTCCGGCCGACGATGCCCGCATCGATTCGCTCCACACCCTCTACCCCGGAACGGACTTCCTCGAGCGGGAGGTCTACGACCTGATGGGGATCGCCTTCGACGGCCATCCCGACCTGTCTCGAATCCTCATGCCCGAAACCTGGGAGGGCCACCCTCTGCGCAAGGACTACGCGGTCGGCGCCATCCCGGTCCAATTCAAAGCTCCGGCGCAGACCTCATGACCGTCACCGACGACCAGACAGAGACCTCAGAGCAGCCGCGAGTTGCGAACGCAACTCGAGGGGCCGAAGGCCCACTCGGACAACTCCATCTCCTACCGCGCCTCAATGCGGTACTTCGTATGAGCGAGGTCAAGGCGGCCGAACTCATGGCCGACGAGTCCGATCCGGTCCGCGGCGAGAACGACCAGACCATGTTGATCAACATGGGCCCGTCGCATCCTTCGACCCACGGCGTGTTGCGGCTCATGCTCGAACTCGACGGCGAGACCGTGCTCCGGTCGAAGCCGGTGATCGGCTACCTGCACACCGGCATGGAGAAGACGGGCGAGCAGCTCACCTATCTCCAGGGTCCCACCAACGTGACCCGGATGGACTATGCCTCCCCGCTGTTCAACGAGCTGGTGTTCTCCCTTGCGGTCGAGGAGCTGATCGGGCTCGAGATCCCCGAGCGGGCAACTTGGATCCGGATGCTCATGTGCGAGCTCAACCGGATCTCCTCGCACCTGCTGTTCATGGCCACCAACGGCATGGACCTCGGTGCCGTGTCGATGATGATCTACGGCTGGCGGGAACGGGAGCAGGTCCTGCGGTTCTTCCAGAAGGTCACCGGCCTGCGGATGAACCACAACTACATCCGCCCCGGCGGAGTGGCCGCCGATCTGCCCGACGGTTGGCGCGACGACGTCGCCCAGCTGATGGACATGCTGCCACCCCGGCTGGAGGAGTACGACACCCTGATGACCGGTCAGCCGATCTGGCGCGACCGCCTGCAGGGCGTCGGTGTGATCACCCCGGAGGAGGCCGTCGCCCTGTCGGCCACCGGGCCGATTCTCCGCTCGACCGGTGTGGCCTGGGATCTGCGGCGGGAGATGCCGTATCTGGCCTATCCCGAGGTCGCTTTCGACGTGGTGGTCGGGTCCTACGGCGACTCGTTCGACCGTTACGCCATCCGTCTCAACGAGATTCGTGAGTCGATGCGCATCGTCCACCAGTGTCTGGAGAAGATGCCCGACGGCGACTACCGGGCCCAGGACGCAAAGATCACCCCGCCTCCGCGCGCTCGCATCGACGAGTCGATGGAGGCCCTCATCCACCACTTCAAGATCTTCACCGAGGGATTCAAGGTTCCAGAGGGCGAGGTCTACGTGGCCGTCGAGTCACCGAGGGGCGAGCTCGGCTGCTACATCGTGTCCGATGGTGGGCCCAAGCCGTACCGGATGCACATCCGGGGCCCGAGTTTCGTGAATCTGCAGACGCTGCCGCACATGATGGCTGATAGCCTCATCGCCGATGCGGTCGCCGTCATCTCCAGCGTCGACCCCATTCTTGGGGAGGTGGACAGGTAAGTGTCACGATTGAGCGCGGCGAATGTACTCCTGGCCAGGGAGATCATCTCCCGATACCCGCGGCCGAAGTCGGCCCTCATCCCGCTCCTCCACCTGTCGCAGGAGCAGAACGGCTGGGTCACCAACGAGGCGATGGAACACATCGCCGAACTGGTCGGCGTTACACCGGCCGAGGTGCTCGGCACCTGCTCCTTCTACGAGATGTTCAAGCGGGAACCGGTCGGCAAGTACATGGTCAACATCTGCACCAACATCTCCTGCCAGCTGAACGGCGCCGAAGAGCTTCTGCACCACGCCGAGGAGACGCTGGGTATCAAGCCCGGTGGCACCACCGACGACGGCCTGTTCACCCTCGAGGATGTGGAATGCATCGCCGCCTGCACCGAGGCCCCGTGCCTGCAGGTCAACTATCGCTACGAGTACCGGTTGGACAACGACGGCTTCGACGCCATGATCGACGACCTCCGCAGCGGGAAACGTACGGACATCCCGACCCACGGCACGCTGGCCCGTATTCGTCAACACATCGACGCCGATCGCGGGGCCGGGATCGAGCCGCCCGAGCAGACAGGCAAACCCGACTGGTTCGCCTCGCGCGAGCCTGTCGAGGAAGGGGCCTCCTGATCTGATGGCAGTTTTCGTCGCTTCGCTCCGAAACTCGAGTCACTGCGTAACTCGCAACGCGCTCGGA
>JAOUGG010000065.1 GCA_029857855.1 Acidimicrobiia bacterium
TCATCGAGGCGATCCGGCCGACGGTCCTCGTGCGGCTCGGGGCCGACGGCTCCGTCGACCGCCGACGACTGGCCGACGGATCCCCGGTGGCCGAAGGCGACGCGCTCGTGATCGCCACCAGCGGCACCTCGGGGACGCCGAAGGCCGTCATCCACACGCACACGTCGATCGAGGCTTCGGCCCGGGCCACCAGCGCCGCTCTGGCCGTCGACCCGGGCTCGGACCGGTGGCTGGCCTGCCTCCCACTGGCTCACATCGGCGGCCTGTCGGTCGTGTTGCGAGCCCTCGTCACCGACACCCCGGTTACGGTCCACCCGACCTTCGATGCGACGGCGGTCATCGAAGCGGCCACCACCGGCGGAGTCACCCTCGTCTCGCTCGTGACCCGGGCGCTCAATCAGGTACCGGCCGAGCTGTTCCGCGCCGTGCTCATCGGGGGCGCCGCCCCGCCCGGCGACCTTCCCTCGAACGTGATCCCCACCTACGGGATGACCGAGACCGGTTCGGGCGTGATCTACGGTCGACGGATTCTCGACGGTTGCGAGATCATGCTCGCCGACGATCGCGGCGACCGGATCGATCGGCCCGGGGCGACCGGTGCCATCCACGTACGGGGACCCATGTTGTTCCGTGGCTACCGGAACGGCCCGTCGCCCTTCGTCGACGGCGGCTGGTTCCCCACCGGCGACCTCGGACGGTGGCGGGCCGACGGCAGCCTCGAGGTCGAGGGGCGGGCGGCCGACGTCATCGTATCGGGGGGGGAGAAAGTGTGGCCAGGTCCGATCGAGGCGCTGCTGGCCGAGCGACACGACGTCGCCGAGGCCGCAATTGTTGGTCGACCCGACCCGGAGTGGGGCCATCGGGTGGTGGCGATCGTGGTACCCACCGATCCGGCGAGCCCGCCGACGCTCGATGACCTCCGCGGCGAGGTGACCGATCGGCTGCCGGCATGGTGTGCACCGAAGGAACTGGTGGTGCGAACCGAACCGCTACCCAGAACGGCCCTTGGCAAGCTGCGGCGACGGGCGCTCGACGGAAACCCGGGTGATGATCAGCCGGCCAGCGCTTCGCGGGCCAGCTCGTAATCGTCGGGATTGGTGATGCCGATCCAGCGTTCGGGCGATCGGACCACGTCGACGACGATCCGTGCGTCGGCCATCAGCTCGCCGACGACCGTCGGCAACTGGGCCTCGGCCTTGGGCTCGTCGGCGTTGGCGGCGAGGAAGGTGTCCCAGCGTTCGTTGAAGTCCGCAAGCACCGCGTCGTCGAAGCACCACATGTTCATCGAGACCGGCGTCGTCGACGCCACCTCGACACCACCGGCGGAGAACGTCCCGTCGTCATTGCGGCGGCAGTCCTCGGTTTCCACGATGGAGGTCAGGCGACCCTCGCTGACCGCGCAGACCGCTCGGGTCACCGAACCCGACGGCGGGACGGTGTTACCGATCTCGAAGGCCACGTTGGCCGACCGACCCGGGTCGATTCCCCGCAAGTAGTCGGCGGCGAGATCGAAGGACAGGGCACCGTAGTAGTCGTCGGCATTGATGACCGCGAACGGCCGATCGATGACGTCGGCCGCGCTCAAGACGGCGTGCAGGGTGCCCCAGGGCTTGTCCCGCTGTGGGCCGAGATCGTCCTGGCAGACGTACACGACCGGCAGGCCTTCGCCGTGCTGGTCGACCAGATGGTCGCGGACATCGGCTTCGATGTCGGAACGGACGATCATCACCACCGATCCGAATCCGGCGGCCAACGCCTGCTTGATGGAGAAGTCGAGAAACGCCTCGCCGTCGGGTCCGACGCGGGCCAATTGCTTGACGCCCCCGAAGCGGCTGCCAAGTCCGGCGGCCATGATGACGAGGTGCGGGCTGGCAGTGGAGGCGTCGTTCACGTCATTCTGTCTAGCGGCTTCGGCACAGCGCTTGCGCCGTTTTGCTGGTCTTTTCCCATCGGGCCCCACGCCGTCGACCCGGGCGGGCCTCATGGCCGGGCTCTCGCAGCCGATGCGCGTCACCAGACGCTGGACTCACTACCCTGACCGACGATCGAGGCATGACCACCCCACTGCCGCCGCCATCACCTCCGCCCGTCCACCGAACGGCCGCCGCCTCGACGGCCGCCGTTTCGCCATGACCACCAACTCGTCGAGGCCGCAGCCTGCCGACCTCCTGGCCGGTTTCAGCGTGGCCCTGCTGCTCATCCCGCAGTCGCTGGCCTACGCCCAGATCGCCGGTATGCCGCCGGTGACCGGACTGTTCGCGTCGGCCCTGCCGCTGATCGTGTTCGCACCGTTCGCCTCCTCGCCCTATCTGCAGACCGGCCCGGTGACCCTGACCTGCCTGCTGACCTTCGCCACCTTGCACGGAGCCGGTTTCGTCTCCGGCAATCCCGACTACATCGTCATGGGCGGTCTCCTGGCCGTACTGGTCGGCGTGTTCCGGCTCCTCCTCGGGCTGCTGCGCGCCGGCTGGGTGGCCTACCTGATCGTGCAACCGGTGCTGCTTGGCTTCACCTCGGCGGCCGCGACGTTGATCCTGCTGTCACAGCTGCCCAAGGCCCTCGGAAACTCCCGGGCGGTCCCCGGCTCCTCGACGCTGACCGACGCCACCTGGTCGATCGGCCATCCCGGGACCTGGCACCCCTCCGCCGTGTTCCTCTCGATCGTCACGGTGGTGGTCATGCTCGGCGGCCGCCGCATCCACCGCCTGTTTCCCGGCGTCGCGCTCGCCGTCGTCATCGGGCTCATCTACTCGGCCGTGACGCCCGATCCGGGCCTCGTCGTCGGTGATCCGACGGGGCTGCCCGAGGGCTTTCCGTCGCTCCGTCTCGACCTGCCCTGGGGTTCGGTCGGAACCCTGTGGGTCGGGGCGTTGATCATCGCCCTGATCGGCTTTGCCGAGCCGGCGGCCATCGCCAGGGTCTTCGCCACCGAGGACAAGACGTTCTGGGATGCCAACCGGGAACTGATCAGCCAGGGCCTGGCCAACATCACCGCCGGTGTGTCCGGGGCGTTCCCGATCGGGGGATCGTTCTCCCGCAGCTCCGTGAACCGGATGGCCGGTGCCCGCACCCGCTGGAGTGGCGGTGTCACCGGGCTGGTCGTTCTGGCCTTCCTGCCGTTCGCCGGGATTCTCGACCCGCTTCCCCAGGCCGTGCTCGGGGCCGTGATTATTGCCGCCGTCCTCGGCCTGCTGAACCTCCGGGAGCTGTTCGGCCTGTACCGGCAATCGCCAACCGACGCCGTCCTCGGCTGGACGACGTGGGTGGCCACACTCTGGCTCGCGCCGAACGTTCACTGGGGTGTGCTGATCGGGCTGGCCGCCACCGTCGGCGGGCAATTCCTGCGCCCGATCCGGGTCGGTCCGACGGCTGACGGATCCGAACCGGCGACGCCGTCCGACGAGCAGCGCATCGTGGTTGACGGACTGCTGTGGCTCGGCAGCCACGGCCGGTTCGAACGGCACATGAGTGAGGTGCTCGACGACCATCCGGGACGACGGATCGTCGTCGATCTCGGGCCGTCGTCGGTCACCGATCCCCGTCTCGATGAGCTCGTGGATCGCCTCCACGCCAGGGCTCAGGCCCACGGAGGCTCAGTGGTGCTGGCCACCAGCGCCGTCGCGGTCGCCTGACGTCGTCCGGACCGGGGGCTAGCGGCGAAGATCAGCGCGGTCTTGACCTACCCGGCTTCGAACCGTGTAGACGCTGTCACCCGACAGCACACCGCCTCGCCCGAACAGCCGGCCGAACTGCCAGTTGGACAGGCCGAGTTCGGGACGGTTGAAGGCGTACTGCCCGTCGACCCACCGGGTGAAGCCGTCACCGACGAACGGTGCGTCGATCGCCGACCAGAACCAGTCCTGCTGCTCGGCGTCACCGGCGATCAGGCTGGCCACGAAGCGGGGCGACTGACGGTTGAACAGCTCGACCGCCTGGGCGACGTCGTCGACGACCGTGAGCGTTATCTCCGGCGACGACTCCCACTCCCACTCCCGACCGAGCTCACTGTCATCGATCAGCTCGGCCTTGGGTTCGATGGAAGGACCGTCGGCCCGCCCGATCCTGACCGTGGTCTCGAACCAGTCGGGGTCGACGAACGGCTGGGCCGCGGGGGTGACGTGAAGCTTCGGGTTGACGCCCAGACGATCGGCCTCGGCGGTCAAGCCCGTCAGCACCCTCGGGACCAACGTTTCGGCGTCGGCCCGGGTGACGCACATCGTGTTCAGCGTGTTGCAGACCTTGCGGTCGAGCGACGCGGCGACCACAGCCTGGAGCCGGTCGGGATCGCAGCCGGCGCCGGTGATCATCCACGCACCGCCGGTTCCGTGGAGGCTCACCGCCACACCGGCCTGGCGGGCGACCGCACCGAGCTGGGTCACCGCCGGGCCGCTGCCTCGGGCGACGGCCAGGGCGAGGCGGGCATCGCTGAACATGGCCCAGCCGGCGGCGTGGGCCGGGCTGTCGACCAGGCCGGCCGATCCGGGTGGGAGCCCGGACGCCGCCAGCGCCGGATCGAGGGCGTGGGTGACGATGGCACGGGCGGTGCCGAGGGCGTCGGAACCGATACGAAACACCACGGTGTTGCCGGAGCGGAGCACGCCGCAGGCGTCGGCGAAAACGTTGGGGCGGCCCTCGAACACGAACCCGACGACGCCCAAGCCTGCCACCCGCTGTTCGAGTGTCCAGCCGTCGTGATCGATCGTCTCCAGCACCTTGTCGCGGCCCGAGGCGGCGTCGCGCCACATCCGCAGACCGCGGATCATGTCGGCCCGCATCCCGTCCGAGAGCCGAAGCCGCGTGGTCGAACGACCCCTCGACTCGGCCCGGGCCACGTCCTCCGCGTTGGCCGTTGCGATGGGGACGAACCGCTCGTCGTCGGCCAGGAGGGCCGCAAACCGTTCGAAGAAAGCGCTGATGGCCTCGTCGGAAACCGGCCCGAGCCGGTTGAAGGCCTCGTGGGCCCGGCCGACGGCCGACGTCGCCGTCTCCCACTCGGCTGCGGGGATGTGCAGCAGGTCACCGGTGTCGTTGACCACGAGCAGGCGGTCACCGGCCGAGAACGCGGCCGCGAGTTCGGGCGACACCTGGGTGACCCGGTTGCCGCCGTACACGATGGGCTGACCGGGCTCGAGGCTGGTCAAGGGAACGGATCCGGTGGACGAGGCGTCGCTCATCCGGTCAGTCTACCCCGGCCCGTTGCACCGGTTCCCGGGAGACGGCGACCGGCATCGGAGGCCCTGTTGGTCCCGGTCGAAACCACGGGCATCCTGGAGGTCATGCCGGTCGGACGTTTCGCCCCCTCCCCAACGGGACGTCTCCATCTCGGCAATCTCCGGACCGCCGTGGTGGCGTGGCTCCACGCCCGCGGTGACGGCTCACGGTTCCTGCTGCGATTCGAGGATCTCGACACCGCCGCCGTCCGGGCCGAACACTATCGGAGTCAGGCCAACGACCTGGCCGCACTCGGCCTCGACTGGGACGAACCGACCATCAACCAGTCGGACGACCTCGACCGCTACCGCCAGGCCCTCGATCGGCTCCAGTCGGCCGACCTCGTCTATCCCTGCTTCTGTTCCCGCCGCGAGATCCGGGAGGCGGCGAGCGCGCCCAACCGACCCCATGCCGGGCACCACTACCCAGGCACCTGCGCCGACCTCGACACCGCGGCGCGGGCCCGACGATCCGAGGAACGACCGGCGGCGTGGCGGGTTCGGGCCGAGGGAACCCGGGTTGAGATCGTCGACGAGTTGCTCGGCCCCGTCGGTATCGAACTCGACGACTTCGTCGTGCAGCGCAACGACGGCACCCCGGCATACCATCTCGCCGTCGTCGTCGACGACGCCGCGCAGGGCGTCGAGGAAGTCGTGCGGGGTGACGACTTGGCCGAGTCGGCCTGCCGGCAACAGCTGCTCTACAGGCTCCTCGACCTCGCCCCCCGGCCACGGTATGTGCACGTGCCGTTGATTCTGGCCGCCAACGGCGACCGTCTGGCCAAGCGGCACGGGGCGGTCAGCCTCCAAGACCGGCTCCAGCGGGGCGAAACATGGGCCGAGGTGCTGGGCTTCCTCGCCTCGACCGTCGGATTGGGCGAGTCCGGTGAACCTGTCACCGCAGCCGAACTGCTGGCCCGCTTCGACCGTGACCGGTTCCGCGAGACCCTCGACCGCTCCCCCACGCTACTGCCCGACGACTACCTCGCCGAGTGCCGGCTGGATCCCTCCCCACCCCCGGTCGAAAACGGGCGATAACGGTCAGAAGTGGTCGAATTCGCCCGCGAACGCGCTCGGGTGGGGGTGGATGCGGAGCGGGGTCGGGTGGGGGTGGATGCGAGCTGGGCCGGGAGGGGGTGGTTGCGGAGCGGGGCCGGGCGGGTGTGGCCCCGACGGTCAGGTCAACAGGAGTTCGGATACGGCGTGGATCGCCAGTCCGGCCAACCCGCCGACCAGCGTGCCGTTGATCCGGATGAACTGGAGGTCGCGCCCGACCTGCAGTTCGATCCGCTCGGCCGTCTCCGCCGTGTCCCACCGTTGCACCGTGGTGGCGATGAGATCGGCCACCTCGCCGCGGAACTGATCGGCGATGTAGCCGACGGCCTCGACGATCCAGGTATCGATCTTGGCCCGGAGTTCCGGGTCGTCGGAGAGCGAACGCCCGGCCTCGGTCAAGGCCTCCTCGAGCCGTTGCCGCAATTCGGAGTCGGGTGACTCCGCCGCCTCGAGCAGCCCCGACTTGATGCGCTCCCAGAGCGTGGCCGACCAGGCTCGAACCTCCGGATGGTCGAGGAACTCCTCCTTGAGGGCCTCACCCCGCTCGATCATGGCCGGCGAGGTTCGCAGCTCCTCGGCCAGCCGGGCGGTGCGACGGTCGATGTCGACCCGCATCTCGTGGTTGCGGTCGCTGCCGATGTCGGTCAGGAACCGGCGGACGCCGGTGTAGATCTTGTCGAACACAGCGTCGTCGACGGGTTCGGGCACCCACCACGGCGACTCCTGGGTCAGGCGGTGGCGGAAGGTCTCCCGGTTGTCCTCCATGAACGTGCCGAGCCCGGCCAGCACCCCTTCGAGCAGGGTCTGGTGGTGGTCGCCGAGAATGGCGGCGTCGACCACCCGGCTCATGATCGGGGCCACCTTCACCGACTTCGCCCGCTCGACCACGACGGCCTCGATGCCGCCCTGAATGACCTCGTCCTGCAACACCTCGGTCATCCCTCGGACGACGGCCGCGCTCTGCTCCCCCACCAGCGTGGCGTTGCCGGGCTCGGCCAGCCAGTCGCCGAGACGCTGAGCCAGCTTCGCTTCCCGCAGCCGTTCGGTGATCACCGGGCGGGTGAGAAAGTTGTCCTGGACGAACGAACCCAGGCTGGCGCCGATCTCGTCCTTCCGCTTCTGGATGATGGCAGTGTGCGGGATCGGCAGGCCGAGCGGGTGCTTGAACAGGGCGGTCACAGCGAACCAGTCAGCCAGGGCCCCGACCATCGACGCCTCGGCGGCGGCCCGAACGTAGCCCCAGGCATTGCCGTCGACCTCGAGGCGGCGGGCGATCACGAAAATGATCCCCGCGATGACCAGAAGTGAGGTGGCCATCATCTTCATTCGTCGCAGGTCGGCCGCCCTGCTCTCGTCGACCACGAAGGGGCTGGGTACCGCGGCCGAGCCCGCCGCGGCGGAAACGCGCTGCTTGGTCTGGCCGTCGGTTCGATTCACCGCCTACCAGGATGCCGCCGACCGCCCAAAAACACCCCGGGTAACGAAGGAGCGGGTGGCGGCCTAGAGACCGGTGGCCACGAGCTGGGCGGTCACGGTGACCACGATCACCAGGAGCACGATCTCGGCGGAGACGAGCCGCTTCAGCATGTTCCCGAGCCCGACGTCGTCGGTTCTGGTGACCAACCGGGGGATCACCACGAAGTGGTTCAGCCCACCGAGTGAAGCTGCAGCACCGACGAGCCCGAGCTTGGCCATGACAAGTCGACCCCAACCCGTCGTCCACAGCTGCGAAACCGAGTCGAGGTGGTTGTAGGCGAGGATCGAGCCGGCCAGGGCGACGCCGACGAGGGATACCGAGGCCAGAACGGAGTAGCGAACCGCGACGTCGACCGCACCGACCCGACGCTGGGCCGCCATCCGGCCCCGCAGGAGACAAGACAACACGATCACCCCGCCGATCCACACCGAACCGGCGAGCACGTGGGTCACCGTGACCACGGCTGACATCAGCGGAGCGGAGCCGCCGAGCGTGTGCCCGTCGACCGTTGTGGCGGCCAGCAGTGCCACGACACCCAACATCGCTCCCGAACTGGCCGACGTCGGGTGCCACCGGAACAGCAGGGGGTTGAGTGAGGCATCGACTTGCTCGGCATTGTCGAGCGGCGGATGATTCGTTGCCGCCGGCGAGCGGGATCCGGCGGCCACGACACCGACCCGGTTCATGTCGGCACGAATCATGTCGCTGCTCTGGTAGCCGATGGGCTTCCGGCCGAAGTGGCTGCCCGTCGACACGCCGAACGCGCCGATCAGAAAGAGAGCGACGGCTGCACCGAAGCGGGACGAGAGTGCCGTGGCCCATTCGACCGGGGACAACAGGGCCGACCAGTCGCCGGACCGAACCGCGACCAGGGCCGCTGATTCGGCGATGGCTCCGCCTGCGACGACCAGCACGGCCCGCCGGGCGATGAGCTTCACCAGGCGTCCCTCGTCGAGTGTGCCCCGCAAGACGCGTACCAGGAAGATCAGCGCACCTATCGCAACGAGCGACCCGGCCATCGTCGCGAGCCGTCCGACGAGCGCGAGACCCCGCATACCGACCGAGCCGTTCAGCTCGGTCTCGGGAACGGGCGGGATCGGGTCGGCGGCCACCGATACCGACTCGATGACGGGCCGACCGGCGTCGAACGAAGGCTTGGCCGCCGGGGCGGCCTCCGAATCAGGCAGGGCATCGGACCCCGGCGCCGGCGCCTGCTCCGGCGAAGGGGCCGACGCGTCGCCGGGCGAGTTGGCCGCGGTCTCGACCGCCGGCCCGATCGGCTCCTCGGCGTCGACGGTGAAGCTGAAGCCGCCGTTCAGAGCGTGGGAGTCGGCTGAGCGGATCGTCCACTGAACACCTGTCTCGCCGCCGGCTATCGGTGGGTCGAAGTGCAGCAGGAAGGTGCGGCCGTCAGGGCTCTCCCAGGCGTTCGGGCTGCGGATGTCGCCATCGGCCTCGACCACCTGGAATCCGTCGCCGATCGGCTCGGTCTGATCGCTGAACACCAGCGTGATGTCGGTGACCGGATCGTCGAGGACCGCCCCGGCGCTCGGATCCGACGATTCCACGCCGGAG
>JAOUGG010000725.1 GCA_029857855.1 Acidimicrobiia bacterium
GCAGATCCAGGAGATGGCGACCAAGGAAGCTGATTGAACATCGCCTACCTGTTCCTCTCGCTCTGGGGTCTCGTCGCCGTCGTGACCATCGCCGCCTCCGTCACCGAGCTGCGCTCCACATAGGGGCGGGGAAGGATACGTCATGGATCTAACCCCAATGACGTGGATCATCGCCGTCACCGGACTGGCCCTGATCGTGCTGGTCGGAGGTCTCCAACTCGTGGCCGTCGTTCGTCCCCGTCATCAGTGGACCATCGACCTTCGGGATGTTCCCCACGTACGGCATCGTCGCCGGTCTGTACTGCTTCGTCTGCCTTCTCGAATAGCCCGACGTCACGAACCGCTCTGCAAGTCACTGGCCCGCCGCGTCAGGACGTTGTTCCCTTCAAAGCGTCGGTGTGATAGATGACGCTGAGAGCGAGGAGGTCTCGCCGTGCTGAATCGACTCGTTCCGATATCCATCGTGGCCGCGACCGTTCTTCTCCTGCTCCTTTCAGGTGACCGGGCCAGCGATGCACGACAACAGGTCAACCCGACCGGGTGCCCGATCGCCGTGCCCGACCAGATCGCCGTCGACTGCGGCGAACTGACCGTGCCGGAGAACTACGACGAACCCGACGAACGGCAGATCCGACTGCCCTACATCATTCTCCGGAGTCCGAGCTCGGCCCCCGAGCCCGATCCCGTCGTCTACACCGCCGGCGGTCCCGGCTACAGCTCGCTCGACTCCGTCTGGTGGCTTGCCGACTCACGGCTGCTGGCCGATCGTGACATCGTCGTGTTCGAACAGCGTGGCAATCGTTACGCCGACCCGGCGCTGGTCTGCGATGCATCGGTGTGGTGGGACGAGACACCAGGCCACACGCCATGCCTCGATCGGATCCAGGCCATGGGCGTCGACATCACCCAGTACACCACGCAGAACATCGCCCGTGACGTCGTCACGCTCCGGCAGAGCCTGGGCTACGAGCAGTGGCATCTCTCCGGTACGTCGTTCAGCACATCGGTGATGCTGCTGGTCATGGAAGCGGATCCGGAGGGCACCCGCAGCGCGATCCTGCAATCGGTCAAGCCACCGAACGAGACGACATTCGCCCAAGAGGCCGACTCGCCGCTCCGGGCGATCGAGCAGGTCTTCACCGGCTGCGAGGCCGATGACGATTGCGCCGCCGCCTACCCGGATCTCGCCGACGACTTCTTCGCCCTCGTGCGCCGGCTCAACGACGAACCGCTCGAAGTGACCGTCGGTGCCTCGGCGGAGGACCAGGAGGTGCCCATCACCTTCGACGGCGATCACTTCATCGACTGGATTGCGGTTCGGCAGCTGTACGGCCCGGTCTTCGGCGATCACGACGCCGCCTACCTGCCGCTGATGATCGATGCCGTGCGTCGGGGCGAGAACAGACCGCTCGAATTCGCCGCGCAGAGCTTCTGGAATTGGGGTGTCGGGAATCCGAACTGGGCACTGGGCCTGATGTTTGCGATCAACTGCCAACAAGATGTTCCAGCTGCCGGCCCGGCGCGGTCGGCAGCCGATCTGGCGGCGAGCGAGCAGCTCGACGGGTTCTTCCGATCGACGAGCCAGCGGGCCATCTGCGAGGCGTGGAACCTCGATCCGCTGGATCCCGCCGCCGTCGACTACGTGCGCAGCGACGTGCCGGCGCTGGTGCTCGCCGGGTCCTACGATCCGGTGACACCCCCGGTTTGGAGCCGGACGACGGCCGAACACCTCCCGAACAGCACCTACGTCGAGTTCCCCGGACACGGCCACGATGTCGTGACCGACAACCCATGCGCGGCAAGCCTCGAAGCCATGTTCGTCGCCGATCCCGCTGCCGAGCTCGACACGGGCTGCGTCGCAACGGCGCCGGGGCCTTCGTTCGTACTGCCCGACGACGTCTTCCAAGCGGCGGGCCTGGCCCAGAGCGCGGATGAGGTCAGCCTCGGCGCGCCGGGGGGCGTGGTATGGATCGAAGCGATCGTGGCCGTCGGCATCTACGGCAGCATTCTGCTTGTGCTCGTCCTCGTTGTGTCGGGCCTGTTTTGGTTGGTGAGAACCCGTCGCCGGACCGTCGAGACCTTGGATCGATCGGTCCTGGTCGCCTACGCCTTGGCCGTGTCGGCCACGCTCGGAGTGCTCGCTACTGGATTTCTCCTGGACGATGTCAGCGAGGCCTACAACAGCCGGAGCAGGCTGGCGTACGCCTTGGGGCCCAGCCGTGAGCTTCTGTCGGCCAGATTGCTGGCGTGGACCGCGCCCCTGTCGGGAGTTGCGTCCGTGGCCCTTGTCGGCGCGGTCGTCTGGGCCTGGCTGGCCGACCGGTGGTCGTGGCGATTTCGGCTCCTCGCCGCCTCGACGGCACTCGCCACGTTCGCCAGCGTCGTCGTCAGCACACGCTGGGGTCTCTACACGATGCTCGGGTGATTCGACACCTTGTCGACCCGGTCTTTCAAAGGCAACTACGCTCTGGACATGCCCGCTGGAGTTGAGTCGAGTCAGGAATTGACCATCGATCGGGTCGTCGCCCATGCGAAGAAGACGGTGCCCGACCGTCACGACCTCGAGCCGCTGCTGCGCGCCTACTTCATCCACGTCGACGAGGTCGACCTGCAGTCCCGGCACGTCGCCAACCTTTTCGGCATGGCCGCCGACCACCTTCGCATGGTGTCGAGCTGGGAACCGGGAACGGTCGGCATCGAGGTCGTCAACCCCAGAAT
>JAOUGG010000727.1 GCA_029857855.1 Acidimicrobiia bacterium
CCTCATTGGGACCTCCAGGTTCGCTACGGCGACCAGAAGCTGATCGACGACTTCTGGGCTCGGGTCAACGCCCGCCTTCTGCTGCTCCCCAAGCATGATCCGCAATTTCGCCGGAACAAGGAGCGGGTGAACCGCGATGCCGAGCGGGAGCGGATCACCTGCGACTGGGATCTCGGCGAGGATGACGCCGATACATCGATCACACCGGTGGTCGAGACCGTTCCGGTGGAGGCCCAGCCGGCGGCAGCGCCCGAAGCTGCACCCGAGCCGGAGCCGGTCGCGGATACCGAACCGGTTGCGGAAACCGAACCGGTCGCCGAGACCGAACCGGTTGCGGATACCGAACCGGTCGCGGATACCGAACCGGTTGCGGAAGCCTCGGCCGAAGCCGTCGAGGCCGACGGCGAGGTCGCCGAGCAGCCGGCCGAGATCTAACAGGGCTGTCGGCGGTGACCAAAGGGAATCCGGAAGTGACATGGCCCGGCTCCGTCATCGGGGTCGACGTCGGCGGGAGCAAGATCCTGGCTCGGTTCGTGGACCCGGACACCGGCGCCGCCCGCGGCCGGGTCAAGAAAAATACGCCTACCGACGGTCCGCTGTCGGTCATCGACTGCATCGTCAACACGGTCGAGGGGCTGGCCGGATGGCAAGAGGCCGCCGCGATCGGTGTCGGTGTACCCGGGCCGGTGACACCTGATGGAACGGCCGGTCCGTGCCCCAACATCGTCGGCTGGGACGAGCCGGTGCAGCTCGCCGCGGCTCTCGCCGACCGTTTCGACAAGCCGGTCGTCGTCAGCAACGACGTCAACTGCGGTGCGATCGCCGAGCACCGGATCGGATCGGGTCGCGGCCACGCCGACATGCTGGCCATCTTCGTCGGCACCGGCGTCGGTGGAGGTCTGATTCTCGACAACAAGCTGGTCGTGGGCGAGCGAGGCATGGTCGGCGAGATCGGACACCTCACCGTTGATCCGGGCGGTCGCCCGTGTGGATGCGGCGGTTTCGGCCATCTGGAGACCTACGCCGGCCGAGCCGGCATCGACAACGAGATGCGCCGCCGTACCAAGGGCGACGCCAACCGCTACCTGCTGTCACTTGTCGGAGACTCCCAACTCAAATCGCGCCACATCGCCGCCGGGCTCGAGGCGGGCGACGAGTTGTCCGCCCAGCTCATCGACGAGGCGGCGGATGCCCTGGCTCGCGTCATCGGCAACGCCGCCACCCTGCTCGATCTGCCTCTGGTCGTGCTCGGCGGCGGCATCGTCGACCGCCTTGGCGAGCCCTTCCTCGACCAGATCCGCACCTCCGATCACTTCGGGGGAGCGGGCGCCGACTTCACCGAACTGGTCCTGGCCCGTCGACTCGATGACGCCGGTGCCGTCGGTGCCGCTTTCCTGGTCGTCGACCCCATCTGACAAGGGCTTTGCCGACATCGGGCCGGGGTCCGCGGATTTGTTGCCGGTGAAACCCCGTTCCAACCCTGCCGATGTCGTACGCTGAAGTGTTCATGAGCACCGATCATTGCGTCGCGTCCCCTGGCGGTGTCGACGGCGAGGATCACGGCTCGGATCGGCGATCGGATCTGGTCGTCGACGGTCGAGTCGTCGAGATGAGCCATCCCGGCGACGACGACGAGGTCATTCGAGCCGCGGGGTGTGTCGTGTACCGCGCCGGACCCGATGGTCTCGAGGTGTTGGTGGTGCACCGGCCCCGCTACGACGACTGGGATCTGCCGAAGGGAAAGCGCGACCCCGACGAGTCCGACATGGAGTGTGCAATTCGGGAGACCGAGGAGGAGTCGGGGTTCCGTGGGGATGTCGAAGCCGAGCTGGCGGCCGACACCTATCGGGTTCGAGGCCGTGACAAGGTCGTCCGCTGGTACCTGATGCGATGCACCGATGGCTCGTTCCAGCCCAACGAGGAAGTGGATGAAATCCGTTGGCTCCCGCCGGACGAAGCCCGGGAGATCCTGTCGTACGGTCACGCCCGTTCGCTGGTCGAGACCGTTGCGGCGTCCCTTGCCGGGGGTGAACCGTTCGAACGATGACCGAACGGTCGTTCATTCATCGTTAACCGTCAATTCGTGTCCAGGCCATGGTCGTGGCGCTAGGCGGTAAGGTGCCGCCCGTACCGTTGACAGTGCAGGACCGTGTGCAGAGGTGACGCAACGTTGACGGCAGGGAGTTGACTGATGACCGCTAGTGCGGCGGCTGCCGGGGCCCGATACGGCGAAGACCCCGGGCGGGCATTGGAGGGCAGTAGGCGCCGACGGATCAGGGAACGGGTCGTCCATCTCGTGGTGCAGGCCGCCGCGCTGGTCTCCGTGGTCATCACGGTCGGCATCGTGGCGTCGCTCGTGTTCCGGGCGGTCGAGTTCGTTCTCAACCTGATCAATCCGAGCGAGGCCGATCTGGAGGCCTCTGGTGGCAACATCGGACTGGGCAGCCTGTGGGGTGACCAGTGGGCACCCCGCTTCCTCGAATTCGATGTCAAGACGCTGCTGGTCGGCAGCATCGTGGTCACGATCGTCGCCATGGCCGTCGCCGGCCCGATCGGCCTCGGTGCCGCGGTCTACCTGGCCGAGTATGCCGACGAGCGGGTGCGAAAGATCGTGAAACCGATTGTCGAGGTGCTGGCCGGCATTCCCTCGGTCGTGCTCGGCTTCTTCGCACTGCGATGGATCTCACCCAACCTCGTCCAGCGGGCCTTCAGCGGC
>JAOUGG010000726.1 GCA_029857855.1 Acidimicrobiia bacterium
CGGCGGAGCGGGGGCCACCGAACGGGCCGACGGCTGCTCGGCGGTCCACACCCACATGACGAACAGCCGCCTGACCGACCCCGAGGTGCTGGAGTGGCGGTTCCCGGTGGTGCTGGAGACGTTTCACGTGCGTCGTGGGTCCGGTGGAGCGGGCCGCCACCGGGGTGGCGACGGGGTGGTCCGCCGTCTCCGCTTCGAAGAGTCGATGGAGGTCAACGTGCTGGCCGGACGCCGGAAGGTGCCGCCGTACGGGGCCGCGGGCGGTGAGCCGGGCGCCGTCGGCCACACTCGCAAGATCGCCGCCGACGGCACGGTCACCAACTACGGGGCCACGCTGCAGACCACCGTCGAGGTCGGCGATCGGTTCGAGATCGAGACGCCGGGCGGTGGTGGCTACGGGCCACCTGAAAGCGATCCAGCCGACGGTCATCACGAGGCGGCGACCGGCTGATGGCGGGAGCGTCATCGATGTCGAACCCGACGTCGATCCCCGTGATCGATCTTGCTCGGCCTCCCGCGGAGGTCCGGGCCGATCTGCTGGCCGCCTACGGTGAGGTAGGGTTCGCCTACCTCGTCGGCCACGGCATCGAGACCGCCCTGGTGGCCGACGTCTTCGACGCCTCCCAACGGTTCCACGCCCTGCCGGTCGAGGCCAAGCTGGCGATCGAACTCGACGATCGCCACCGGGGCTACATCCCGATCAACACGTCGACCGACCGCAACTCCGAACTGGCGACGGTCACCAAGCCGAACCAGAGTGAGTCGTTCATGATGATGCGGGAGGCCGGTCCCGACGACCCGGCCGTGACGGCCGGTCACTATCTGGCCGGCCCCAATCAGTGGCCGGAACTGTCGGGGTTCCGAGTGACGTTGGAGCGCTACCACGATGCCCTCACCGAGCTCGGCGCCCGGGTCATGGGCCTGTTCTTCGACGCGCTGGGCGCCGAGGATGGATCGGACCTGGTCGAGCAATGGTTTGATCCGGCGACCACCTGGCTCCGCCTGCTCCACTATCCGCCGCAAGAACCCCAGCCCGATCTGTACGGCTCGGCTCCGCACGTCGACTACGGTGCCATCACCATCCTGGCCCAGGACGACGTCGGCGGGTTGCAGGTGCAGGCGGCCGATGGAACGTGGCTGGACGTTCCCCACCGGGCCGGTTCGTTCGTGCTCAACACCGGTTCGATGATGGTCCGCTGGAGCAACGGCAGGCTGAAGGCAACACCCCACCGGGTCATCAACCGGTCGGGTCGTGAACGGTATTCGGTCCCGTTCTTCTACGACCCCGCCGTCACCACCGTTGTCGAACCGCTTCCCTGTTGTATCGACGCTCGACAGCCGCCGCGATTCGAACCCGAGCTGTTCGGTGACTTCCTCAGCCGGGAGCTGTCCGCCGGCTACGACCGCCATGCAACGTCGGGCCCACCGGCGGGAGCCTGACCGTCACAGCCCGCAAGTACCGTGTTCAACAGGCCCTCGCGGAACGGCCTTCTTCCCCGGATCTGCCACGTGTATCACAAGGTCCCCTCGACGAGACCCGGAACAACGTGGAAGAATAGTGGTTACCACCGACCGAAAACGCCTGTTGGTTCACGCCCGGCTGGAATCGCTCCTGGGTGCCGAATCGGCCGACTACAGCGTGGGGCGCCACCGTTGTTGCGGCCAATGCCATCACCGTGATCACGGTGCTGCTGGCCTGAACGCTCCTGCAACGTTCAGCCGTCGACGATCACGGCGGCACCGTCGCGTCGGGGGTCGCCGTGTCCCTGCAGCCTCCCGTCGGCGCAGCGCCGGACGGAATGGACGCCGCCGTAGAACAGATCACGCTGTGGCCAGGCCAGATGGTCGTCGAACCGTTCGCGCAGCCGGGCGCTGACGTCGTCGGCGAGCAGATCCTCGAAGTCGAGATGCGCTCCTTCGACGTGAAGTCGAGGAGCCTCCACGGCGGCCACGAGATCGGCGTCGGTGAAACACAGCTGGGCTACGACCTGAGTGATCGCGGTGCGAATCCGGTTCGATCCTCCCGAGCCGAGTGCAATGAGGCCGCCGTCGGGTTGCTCGATGATCGTCGGGCACATCATCGACGAGAGCCGGGTGGCGGGCTGCCACGCTCCCGGGCCGGCCGGATTGAGGTCGTCCTCGCCCAGGATGTTGTTGAGCATGAAGCCGTAGCCGTCGACCACATCGCCATTGCCCGCACCGTTGGACACGGTCACCGAGCAGGCGTTGCCGTCGGCGTCGATGACCGAGATGTGGGTGGTGCCCTGCGATCGAAGCAGTGCCGGGTCGAGGCGTCCGAGTGAGTCGGTGGCGGCGGCCCGGGCCCGACCGGTGGCGAGGAAGGCCTCGGCCAGTTCGACGGGGTCGGCCGATTCGATCTGGCCCAGCGAGTGGTCGATCAGGATTCCGCCGGCCGCAGGATAGGGGTTGAGGTGCACGAGCGACTGTCCCACCTTCACCGTCAGCGGTGATTGCACCGCCGCCACGTAGCCCTGAAGGTCGGCGTCGGTGAGGTTGCCGTCGGTCCGCTGGGCCTCGAGGACGGCCGCCATGACCGGGTTGTCGATCGGGTCGGCGTCGGCCAGCTCGGTGAACGCCTCGGCCAACCCGGGATTGACGGCGGTCGCCCCCTCGGCCAGCAGCACACCGTCGGGAGCGAAGAGGACGGAGGCGGCGTCGGTGGCGGTGAGGATCGGTGCGACCACCGTCGACAGAA
>JAOUGG010000729.1 GCA_029857855.1 Acidimicrobiia bacterium
CCTGGGAGGACCCGTCCGGTTCGCCGGGCTCCGAGTATCGGCGCAAGGTGCGGATCATCACCCGCGGACTCACCGGTGTTCGCCGGCGTCGGAGCCTTCTCAATCCGGGTCGGCACGGCCACTACGCACTGGTTCTCCTCGTGCACAAGGTCCTGCGACGGCTGATGTTCGTTCCCCTGTCAGCCGGTGCGATCGGCATGTTCCTGCTCCGCAACGTCCATCCTCTCGTCCGGCTCGCCACCTGGTCAGGCGTGGCGGCGAGTGCGGCCGCCGGCCTCGCCGTCAGATACCCGGAAACACCATTGGCCCGCTTCAAGCCGATCCGGTTGCTCTCCCACTTCATCGTGGTCAACGTGGCCGCGGCCAACGCCGCGCTCAACGTCGTGCGCTCGAGGGAGTTCTCCGTGTGGGATCCGGAGCGACCGAACGAGCCGAGATCACAACCCGATCGCGGCTGATCCGGGGGCTGGTTTCTCGATAGGCCCCCTGACGCACCCATAGGCGACTTTCCCTGTTCACGAGAGCCCGGAGGCCAACGGTAGGCTGGGTGATGTCGACGTTAGGCAGACAGGCGGTTTGCGGCCGGCGGAAAGGCGAACATGGTGGCGACTAGAATCGCGGTCACTGGCGCAGCGGGATTCATTGGTTCAACACTGGTGACCGACCTGCTGGCCGAGGGGCACACAGTTGTCGGGATCGATTCCCTGGACGACTTCTACCCCGTTTCGTTGAAACGATGGAACCTGGCGAAGTTCGAGGACAACCCGAACTTCGACTTCCAGGAGATCGACATCCGGGACACCGAGGCACTCCTCGCCTGCACCGATTCGATCGACGTGATGGTGCACCTGGCCGCCCTGGCCGGCGTCCGACCCTCGTCGGAACGTCCGATCGACTATTACGACGTCAACGTCGGCGGCACCGCCTCGGTGCTCGACTTCATGGTCCAGCATCAGGTTCCGCACCTGGTCTTCGCCTCGTCGAGCAGCATCTACGGCATCAATCCCGACGTGCCGTGGACCGAGGAACATCTGCCGCAGCCGATCAGCAACTATGCCAACAGCAAGCTGGCCGGGGAGCGCCTGGTGGCCCGAGCGGCCGCCCTGCACGGCTTCACCGCCACTGCGGCCCGGCTGTTCACGGTCTACGGACCCGGGCAACGGCCGGACCTTGCCATCACCAACTTCGCGGCCAAGATGCTCAACGGTGAGGAGATCCAGGTTTTCGGCGACGGATCGGCGCTGCGCGACTTCACCTACGTGGGCGACATCGTCAAGGGCATCCGGGGCTGCATCCACTACACCGACTCGACCTTCGAGGCCTTCAACCTGGCCCGGGGAATTCAGGTCGAGCTGTCCGACGTGATCCATCTGCTCGAGAAGGTGCTCGATATCGACGCCAAGGTCGCCTACACCGACGGCTTCCGGGGCGACGTGCCCCAGACGTGGGGTTCGATCGAGAAGAGCTCGGCCGTGATCGGCTACCGACCCTCGGTCGATCTGAAGGACGGCCTCATGGAGTCGCGGGAATGGTTCGGCCAGGTCGCGGCGTTGGCGCTCAACGCCTGATCGAACCACCGGTTGCGAGAGTGCCCACTCCACAAGCGGTCCAATTCGAGCCCATTGGCCGCGTTGCCTTCGGGTAACGTCGGTTAATGCGTGACTTCGGCCGGTCCCTGCTTGATCTCTGGCATCTCGATCCATCGTTCGCGTACCTGAACCACGGAACGGTCGGGGCGACACCCAAACGCGTTCTCGAGGCCCAGCGATCCTGGGTCGAGCGCATCGAGCGCCATCCGGCGGAGTTCATGTTGCGCCGGCTGTCCAACCCGATGGCCGGCGAGTGGACCGCTGACGAGCCGCCGGCGATGCGGCAGGCGGCGGGCGCCGCGGCCCGATACGTCGGAGCCGACCCCACCGGAATGGCACTGGTCGACAACATCACAACGGGGGCCAACGCCGTGCTCCGGTCACTCGAACTCGGGCCGGGCGACGTCGTGGCCGTGACCAACCTCGGCTACGACGGCGTGAC
Source organism: Acidimicrobiia bacterium (assembly GCA_029857855.1). Lineage (GTDB taxonomy): Bacteria > Actinomycetota > Acidimicrobiia > Acidimicrobiales > SZUA-35 > JAHELU01. Next base: position 2,032 of record JAOUGG010000729.1, read on the forward strand.
CAACGCCGTGCGTTTCGTGACCAACCGGGCGGGCGCCACTGTGAACATCATCGATCTGCCGGCGCCCGGCGCGTCGCCCGACGAGTTCGCCGCCGCGTTCGACGACGGCCTGCAGCCTGGCACGAAACTGGCCGTGATCGATCACCTGTCGGCCTTTTCGGCGCTGATTCTGCCCGTCGAGCGGTTCATCGAGTCGTGCCGAGCCAAGGGAGCGATGGTCCTGGTCGACGGTGCCCACGTGCCCGGCCAGCTCGATCTCGACGTCGGTGGCCTGGCCGCCCTCGGCGCCGACTTCTACACCGCCAACCTTCACAAGTGGGGCTGGACGCCACGCAGCAGCGGATTCCTGTGGGTGGCACCCGAGCACCGCTCGTGGGTCCACCCGGCCGTGATCTCCTGGGGTCTCGGTCGGGGGCTCGAGGCGGAGTTCGATCTTGTCGGCACCCGGGACCCGACACCGTTCCTCGTGATCCCCCAAGTCATCGACTACCGGGCCTCGTTCGGTGAGGAGAGGATCCGGTCCTACATGCACGAAACCTGCTGGGCCGGGGCCCGGTACCTGGCCGCCGAGTTCGGCACCTCATTCGACACACCGGAGTCGATGATCGGCGCCATGGCCGTCGTCGGGCTGCCGTTGCGGCTGGGGTCGACGCCCGACGACGCCGAGCGGCTGCGGGCCCATCT
>JAOUGG010000728.1 GCA_029857855.1 Acidimicrobiia bacterium
CTCGGCCGAGGCGATTCGCGACATCTCCCATCTGCTCCGCCCCGGGCACCTGCAGCAGCTCCGCAACATCATCGACGACCCGGAAGCATCGGCCAACGACCGGTTCGTGGCCACCGAACTGCTGCAGAACGCCAACATCGCCGCCGGGTTCGTGCTGCCCGGTTGCCAGGACACCGGCACCGTGATCATCAAGGGCAAGAAGGGCCAGTTCGTGCTCACCGAGGGCAACGACAAGGAACCGCTCGCCCACGGTGCGTTCGACACCTATCAGAACTCGAACCTCCGCTACTCCCAGATGGCCCCACTGTCGATGTGGGAGGAGCGCAACACCGGTACCAACCTCCCCGGCGAGATCAAGATCGAAGCCGTCCCGGGCAACGCCTACAAGTTCATGTTCATGACCAAGGGTGGTGGGTCGGCCAACAAGAGCTACCTGTTCCAGGAGACCAAGGCTCTCCTCAACCCGACGAGCCTGCGGGCCTTCCTCAACGAGAAGCTGCGTCTGCTCGGCACCTCGGCCTGTCCCCCCTATCACCTGGGCGTGGTCATCGGCGGCACGTCGGCCGAGTTGGCGGTCGAAACGGCCAAACTGGCCTCCACCCGCTACCTCGATTCGCTGCCAACCGCCGGCTCCCCGATCGGTCACGGCTACCGAGACCTCGAGATGGAGGCCGAGATCCTGAAGCTGACCCAGGAGTTCGGCATCGGGGCGCAGTTCGGCGGCAAGTACTTCTGCCACGACGTCCGGGTCATTCGCCTGCCCCGCCACGGGGCGTCGCTGCCGGTCGGGATCGCCGTATCGTGTTCGGCCGACCGGCAGGCACTGGCCAAGATCACCGCCGAGGGCGTCTTCCTCGAGGAATTGGAGCGGGATCCGGCAGAATACCTGCCGACGGTGACCGACGAGCATCTGTCATCGGATGTGGTGGCGATCGACCTGAATCAGCCCATGGATCAGATCCGGGCGCAGCTCACGCAGTATCCGGTGAAGACCCGTCTCTCGCTCACCGGCACACTCGTCGTCGGCCGCGATATCGCCCATGCCAAGATCAAGGAGCGGCTCGACGCCGGCAAACCGATGCCCGAGTACCTGCGCGACAACCCGATCTATTACGCGGGCCCGGCCAAGACGCCCGACGGCTATGCCTCGGGGTCGTTCGGACCGACCACGGCCGGGCGCATGGACTCCTACGTCGAACAGTTCCAGGCCGCAGGCGGGTCGCTGGTGATGCTGGCCAAGGGCAACCGCAGCCAGCAGGTCACCGACGCCTGCAAACGCCATGGCGGCTTCTATCTCGGCTCGATCGGCGGCCCGGCCGCCCGTCTGGCCAAGGACTCGATCCGCCACGTCGAGGTGCTCGAATACCCCGAACTCGGCATGGAGGCGGTGTGGAAGATCGAGGTCGAGGAGTTCCCGGCCTTCGTCGTGATCGACGACAAGGGCAACGACTTCTACGCCTCGACCGCCCGCCCGGTCGACCTCAAGCTCTAACCCCACCCGAAATTTGCAGCACAGGCGGTACTGAGTCCCGTCTGACGCGCGCAGAACGGCAGACACGCCGAAATTTGCAGCACAGGCGGTACTGAGTCCCGTCTGACGCGCGTAGAACGGTTGAACGGCTGGTCTACCGCCGGCTGGAGGCGTCGAGAAATTGGGCCAACGCCCGGGTCAGCTTTTCGGCGTAGGCGACGTCGATGAACTCGTTAGGACCGTGGGCGTTGGAACCCGGACCGAGCACGCCGGTGATCACGAACTGGGCGGCCGGGAATCTCTCCCCCAGCATCCCCATGAACGGTATGGTGCCGCCCTCGCCATAGAGCTGCAGATCCTGCCCGAAGTGGGTTCGGCAGGCCTCGCCGAGCGAGGTCCGGAGCCAGGGGGCGAGATCAGGTGCGTTCCAGCCGGGTGCGCCCCGGCGCCGGTGACGGCCACCCGGGCGCCGTAGGGGGGATCGGCGGTCAGCGTCTCGGTCAGCTCGGCCTGGACCGCGGCCGGGTCGGCGGTGGGCGGGATACGAAGCGACAGTTTGAGCGTGGTGGACGGGCGCAGGACGTTGCCGGCGACCGCCGAGGGCGGGATGCCGTCGGCTCCCACATAGGAGAGGCTCGGGCGCCAGGTCTTGGACAGGAGCGCCTCGGTCACGTCGTCGACGGCGAGGCGGGCCCCCTCGACAAGCGGCGGGTTCTCCAGCATGGCCTCGCCCAGCAGATCGGCGGTGGAGCGGGCCTCGTCGATCCGGTGCGCCGGGATGTCGACGTTGGCGCTTTCCAGCAGGATCCGTCCGTCGGTGGCGTTCTCGATTCGGTCCAGGAGCTGGCGCATGATCCGAAACGACGACGGCACCACACCGCCGTAGCCGCCGCTGTGGAGACCCTGAGTCACGATGTCGACCGAGAGCCGGCCGCCGACCATTCCCCGCAGCGATGTGGTCAGCCACATGGTGTCGTAGGTGGCACAACCGGAGTCGAGACAGATGACGAGATCGACATCGCCGAGACGTTCGCCGAGGGCGTCGACGTGTGCCGGCAGATCCGGGCTGCCCGACTCCTCGGACGCCTCGATCAGCACCAACAGCCGGCCGTGGCTACCGCCGGCGGCCTGCACTGCCCCGATCGCGGCGAGGCTGGCGAACGCGGCGTAGCCGTCATCGGCCCCACCCCGGCCGTAGAGGCGCGTTCCCTCCATAACCGGTTTCCACGGGCCGAGAGATCGGA
>JAOUGG010000730.1 GCA_029857855.1 Acidimicrobiia bacterium
CACTCGGCCATATCCGTGCCTCGGCCGAGTTCAAGCGGGCTTTCGCCGCCGCCACGGTGCACGATTTCTTCAACCTGTTCGCCGTGGCCATCCTGTTGCCGCTCGAACTGGCCACCGGCCTGATCTCCGGGATCGCAAAGAGTATCTCCGGGGTGCTGGTCGGCACCTCGGGCTCGGAGTGGGAGAGCCCGATCAAAGCCTCAGTCAAAGCCCCGGTCGGTTGGATCGAGTCCGTCTGGGAATCGCTCGGACTCACCGACAACCCGCTCGGGATCGCCATGGTCGCCACCGGTCTGGTCATCGTCCTACTGGCGCTGACGTTGATCACCGGCAACATGCGCCGCCTTGTGGCTGACCGGGTGGAACGGACTCTCAACGCGGTGCTGGGCAAGGGTGCCGGGTTCGTTGCCGTTATCATCGGTATGGTCATCACCATCGCGGTGCAGTCGTCGAGCATCACCACGTCGATCCTGATTCCCCTCACCGCCGCCGGGGTCCTGACCCTGCGCAATGCGTATCCGGTGACGCTCGGTGCCAACGTGGGTACCACCATCACCGCACTGCTGGCGTCGCTGGCCACGGGCAGCACCGACGCCCTCACGGTCGCCTTGGTCCATACGACGTTCAACATCATGGGTATCCTGTTGTTGTACGTCGTGCCGTTCGCCCGTGAGCTGCCGATCAGATCAGCGGAACGCCTCGCCGAACTGGCGGTGGCCCGCCGGCAGTGGGCGATCGCCTATGTCGTCATCGTGTTCATCGCCATTCCGGCCCTCGGAGTCGCCTTCCTTCGTTAAGGAGCCACCATGATTCTCGAATTCTTCCGTCGGGGCGACAGCGCCATGGACCAGATCGATGCCCGGGTCGCCACCATGATCAACGACGCCCGGCATTCCTTCGACCTGGCGACGGCCGCCGTGCTGAGCGGCGCCGACGCGACCCAGATGCGCAACGAGGTCGAGAAGACCGATCAGCGGATCAACGACGCCGAGCAGCAGCTGCGCCAGGAGCTGGTGGTGCACGTCGCCGTGCAGGGCAGCTCCGACATCGGGACCGTGCTGGGCCTGACACTCCTGATCAAGAAGATCGAGCGAATCGGCGATCAGGCCAAGAACATCCTCGATCTCACCGACGAAGGTGTCTCACTGGTCGACGCCCCCGATCTCGACGGGTTCCTGGCCGATCGCAGCACCATCTCCGACATGTTCACCGAGACCGCGAGCCTTCTGACCGATCCCGACCCGGAGCAGGTGGCCGATTTCAAGCGGCGATCCGATGAGCTGCGCCATCACTGCGAGGGTAGGGTCCGGGAGTTCATGCACTCCGACCAACCAGGGCACTACGCCGTGCCCCGCGCCATTCTGTACCGCTACTGGAAACGGATCGCTGCCAACCTGCTGGGAGTGGTGACGACCGCGGTGGAGCCGGTGCAACACATCGATTACACCGACGGCGGAGCGACCGACATCACGGATGATTGACGTCGGGTTGGAGGTTCCGCTCAACCATCGGACAAGGCCGCGTCCGGCCCCGATCTGCCGGCCGGTATGAAGCTCGAGTCGATCCGCACCCACGCCGTGGCCCCGCCGACCGGTATCGGCGGCTCGTTCTGGATTCTCACCGAGGTCACGACCGATGACGGAATCACCGGTCTGGGGGAGTGCTACGGCATCCCGTTCTCACCGTCGATCGCCGAACGGATGGTGACCGACACGTTCGATCGATTCATCGCCGGTGACGATGCCCACAACATCGAGGCGATGTTCCGGCGGGTGTACTCGGCCGGGTTCACCCAACGCCCCGACGTCACCATGATGGGGGTGTTCAGCGGCATCGAGATGGCCGTCTGGGACATCCTCGGCAAGGCCCTCGACCGGCCGGTGTACCAGCTGCTCGGCGGCCGGTTCCACGACCGGCTTCGCACCTACACGTACCTGTATCCCCGCAACGTCCACGACCCGGCGCTGCCGCCGGACGAGGCCGACGTCTATCACGACGCCGACGAAGCGGCCGCGAGGGCTCGTGAGTACGTGGCCCAGGGCTGGACGGCGGTCAAGCAGGACCCGACCGGCCCGTACAGCTTCCAGGGTGGGCGTGAGCTGTCGCTCTTCGAACTCGACCGCTCCGAGCGGGTCATCGGCGCCATCCGGGAGGCCGTCGGTGATCGGGCTGACATCCTCGTCGGTACCCACGGTCAGATGACCACCTCATCGGCCCGCCGGCTGGCCCGCCGGCTCGAACGGTTCGATCCGCTGTGGTACGAGGAGCCGGTGCCGCCCGACCAATTCGAATCACTGGCCGAGGTGGCTCGGTCGACAACGATGCCCGTGGCCACCGGCGAGCGGCTCACCACCCGGCACGAGTTCCACCGGGCGCTCCAGGCCGGAGTGGCGATCGTGCAACCCGACATCGGCCGATCGGGTGGTATCTGGGAAACCAAGAAGATCGCGGTGATGACCGAGCTGTTCAATGCCCAGATCGCGCCACACATCTACTGCGGTCCGGTGGCCCATGCCGCCGCCGCCCACGTCGGCTTCTCGAGCCCGAGTTTCCTGATCCTCGAAACCATCGACACGCCGTTTCATCGGGCGGTGGTGAACAGCACGCTCGAATGGGATGACGGCTATCTCGTGGCGCCGAACGCGTCAGGGCTTGGCGTCGAATTGAACCACGATGTCGTCGTCGCCAATCCGGCGGTCGACGGTGGTCGCCTG
>JAOUGG010000950.1 GCA_029857855.1 Acidimicrobiia bacterium
GCAACCTTCGTGGACTCCGACATCTTGTGGCACCCCCTCGTGGGACTGGTGGAAACCGGGCGCCCGCGCCACCGTGACGCTAGCACAAGCGGGCCTGGCCGTCAGATCCGCTGGTGTGGCCCGGCCCGGCCTTCCTCCTCTAAGTTCGCCTCATGCAGAACTTCACGGGCAGACTCGCCGTCGTCACCGGAGCGGGGTCGGGAATCGGACGGGAACTCGCCCGTTCCCTGGCTTCCGAGGGTTGCCATCTCGCTCTGCTCGACATCGACGAGACGGCCGTCGAGGAGACGGCCGGGATGTGCAGGGCCCCGGCGATCGTCGTGTCGACCCACCGATGTGACGTTGCGGACGCCGCTGCCGTCGAGCGCACCGCGGATGACGTCCGGGCCGTCCACGGCGTCGACCACGTCAACGTCCTGATCAACAACGCGGGAATCGGCTCCGTCGAGGGCTTCGTCCACGGGGATCGGGCCGCCTGGGAGCTCACCTTCGACGTCTGTTGGGGTGGGGTCTACCACTGCTGCCGATCGTTCGTACCCCTCGTCATCGCTGCCGACGAGGGTGTGATCGTGAACGTGTCGAGCGTCAACGGTATGTGGGCGTCACTCGGTCCGAACCGGACACACACCTCGTATTCCGCGGCCAAGTTCGCCGTTCGCGGTTTCACCGAAGCTCTGATGACCGAGATGCGACTCGTCGCACCCCATGTCGATGTGGCGGTGGTGATGCCCGGTCACATCGGCACCAGCATCCTGTCGAATTCCCAGGCCCGACTGGGCCGCCGGGCCACGACGAACCTCGCCGAAACAGAGGCGGCATTTCAGGCGACGGCGCCAACGACACCGGCCGAAGCGGCCCGCATCGTTCTCGACGGCGTTCGAGCGGGTCGGTGGCGCATCCTGATCGGCCCCGACGCGGAGCTGCTCGACGTGGCGCTGCGGGCCGATCCCGAAGGCGCCTACGAGCCGTCGTTCGTCGAACACCTCCACGAGCAGGGTGCGTTTCAGGGTCTGATCGATCCCGTCTAGGTCCGCAGGCCCCACTGGTTCGCCACCAGCTCGAAGCTGTGCAGCCGATCGACCAGCTCGTGTGTGGAGGTGAACAGCATGATCTCCGACGCCTGCGTGCGCTCCGCCAGATCCCGCAGACCGTCGCACACCGTCTCAGCGGTTCCGACGAGTGCCGCAGTGTCCATGTCACGGGCCTGCGGGTACGACGGATGGGCCAGGGCCTCAGCCGGCGACATCAACGGCAAAAGCCGCCCGGTGCGCAACCCGAGTCGTCGCAACCGATTCGGGGCCGACAGTCGCTGCGCCTCCGCATCGGTGTCGGCGGCAAGTGCCGAGGCGGTGACGAGCAGCCTCGGTTCGGCCAGCACCGTCGAGGGCTCGAAATGGTCACGGTAGATGCCCGCCGCCTCGATCGTGCCGCCCATGTCGAAGTGGTGAGCGAAGGCGAACGGAAGACCGAGCATTCCGGCCAGCTGAGCACTGAATCCACTCGAGCCGAGGAGGAAGACATCCGGGCTGCTCGTCGCCGCCGGCGTGGCCCGGAAGTGATCCCACAGACCCTGGTTGTATCGACGGTCGCCGAGCAAGCCCATCAGGTCGATGACGCTCTGGGGAAACTCCTCGTCGTCACGGTTGCCCGGCCCGCGCCGTAACACGACTGCGGTGGCCCGATCCGTTCCCGGCGCTCGACCGATCCCGAGATCGATTCGACCGGGGTGGAGGGCCTCGAGGAGTGCGAACTGTTCGGCCACCACCAGGGGGGCGTGGTTGGGCAGCATCACCCCGCCCGAGCCGACCCTGATCGTCGAGGTGACCGACGCAAGGTGGGCGATGAGCACCGGCGGGCTGGTGCTGGCGACGGTCTCCATGTTGTGGTGTTCGGCCACCCATATTCGTCGACAACCCAGCCGCTCGGCGGCCTGGGCGACCGCGACGGTGTCGGCCAACGCCTCGGCCGTGGTCTGACCGTCGGCCACCAGGGCGAGATCGAGAACAGACAGAGGCAGGGGTGACTCGCTCATCTCCATCCACGCTAGTGAGGAGGCGTCGCCGCCGGACGCCGTTATCGGT
>JAOUGG010000109.1 GCA_029857855.1 Acidimicrobiia bacterium
ACAACCGATTTACTTGAACGGTGGCCAGCTACTCGATGCCGTCTCCAGCGCTTCCCTCCCCCGATTCGAACGCCGAACGCCCCGTACCCCCGGTCGAGGACCGGCCGGCCTGGGTGGTGCCCTGCCCCGATCTCGACGCGGCGACACAGCGGTTCGAATCGGCCGGCTTCTCGCTTCTCGCCATCGGCCCCGCCGACGACCCCCGGTGGGCGCTGATGAGCAACGGGCACGGTCGCTACGTCACGTCGTTTCGGCTCGACACGTCCGCGTACCTCGACGGGCACCGTCACCCGTTCCTCGAGGTCGACGGGCACGATCCGCTTCTGGGCCCCTCGGACACCGGTGCGGTGCCGGACTTCGTCGCCGCCCGACCGGGTCCCCTCGCAACGGACCCGGTACACGTCGATCCGCCCGGCCCGACGGAGCCCGGTACCGCGACACCCGCCGGCTGGGTCGTCGGTCGGGCCGGTATGCGCTACCGCGATCTCCTCCCCGGCCGGTGGGGCGGCCAGTTCATCGCCTCTCACATCCACATTCCTGACGGCGGACCGGTCCCCGACTACGTCCACTACCACCACGTCGACTTCCAGCTGATCTTCTGCCATCGGGGCTGGGTTCGTGTGGTCTACCAGGATCAGGGGGACCCGTTCGTGCTCGAACCCGGCGACGCCATCCTCCAGGCCCCCGGTCTCCGACACCGTGTTCTCGAGGCGTCGGACAACCTGCACGTGGTCGAGGTGTCGAGCCCGGCCGAGCATGCGACCTTCGTCGAACACGATCTGGAGTTGCCGAACGGCGTCGAACCCGGCCGCTGGTACGGCGGCCAGCGATACGTCCACCATCGAGCCGCCGACACGCCGTGGTCGGCGACCGGCGCAGGAGTCCGGGTGCAGTCCCTGGGGCTCGAACCGGCAACAAGCGGACGCTATGCCGCTTGCGTCATCGAGCTCGAGATCGTCGACGGCGCCGAGCTGGAGCTGCCGGTTGCCGATTCGGTCGATTTCGAGTTCGTGGCCGTACTCGACGGCTCGCTCGTCGTGACCGAGACGAAAGGCGGCGAAGAAGCCCTGTTTGGGGAGGGCTCGGCGCTCAGCCTCGACGACGGCGTTGCCTGGACGGCCCGGCCGGGCGAGCGCAGCCGCATCCTGGTGGTGAGCCGCCACCGAACCTGACGGTCCGGCGGCGGCTCACGGCCTGCGCGGTCGACCGGGCCGGATTCACGCTGGTGTTGCTGACCGGGATCGAGATGAGGTGGATCAGGGTCAGGGTGTGGCCGATGGCCAGACCGCCGAATCCCGGCGCGGCACCACGTCCGGTCGCACCGAGGATGATGATGAGGAAGATGGCGTTCAGTACGACTTCGGCGACGAACACCGAACCCAGACCGAAACCGCCGGGCGAGAAGTCGCCGTAGCCGTTGGTGGCGAAGGTGCCGGCGGCGTTGGCGACCTCGAATCCCGCTCGGCCACTGGCGACGATGTAGACGATGAGGCCGCCAAGCAGACCACCGACAACCTGGGTGGCGATGTAGGGCGCCACCTTGGCCGTGTCGAATTTGCCGCCGGCGACGAGGCCCAACGTGACCGCGGGATTGAAGTGGCCACCCGAGACATGGCCCACGGCGTAGCGCTGTCGCCCTATTGGAACATCTTCATCCACTCGAGACTGTCGTCAGTTCTCGTGGAAGGATGGTACTCCGCTCCGAAGTAGCCCGCGTAACCGGCGGCGATCAACTGGGGCAGCAGCTCGACGTAGTCGATGAGACCATGATCGGGTTCCGTTCGATCGGGAAACGAACTGAACTGGATGTGGCCGAGTCGTTCACCGAGGTAACGAACGACGGCGAGGGGTTCCTGATCGGCCGAAGCGGCGTGATAGCAGTCGAGCAGCACTTTCACGTTCGGTTCGCCGATCCGGTCGATGAGGTCGGCGGCCTGGGCGAAGTCGTTGAGGAAGTAGCCGGGCTTGGCCGCGGCCGACATCGGCTCGATCAGCACCCCGATCCCGTACTCCCGACCTCGTGAGGCGGCGTATCGTAGGTTGGCGATGAAGGTGGCTTCGGCCTGCCCGCCCTCGGCCAGCCCCGACAGCACGTGAACCCAGCGGGCCGCCACATCGGCGGCGTACGACAGCGCCTTGTCGATGGCGTTCTGGGCTTCCAGTTCACGGCCGGGCACTGCCGCCAGACCGAAGTCACCGGCGGCCAGGTTCCCGGGGACGGTGTTCAACGACAGCAGGGGGAGGCCTGTCTCCTCGAGGGTCAGGGCGACCTCCAGGGCGTGGGTGATGTAGGGCCAGTGGACCTCGACGGCGTCGAACCCGGCGGACTTGGCCGCCCGAATGGCGTCGCACAGCTCGAGCTCCTGCCACAGAAATCCCAGATTGGCCGACAGTTTCACCCCATCAGATTGCCGTGACCGTGGCCGTCCATCAACTCGCACACCCGACGGCGGCCCGAGGGTGTGGTTTTCCGGCTCCGACACGCTAGTTGTTGACGATGGCCACCAATGCCGACATCGCCGCCATGCTGGACGAACTGGTGACACTCACCACTCTGGAGGAGGAGAGTCCGCAGTCGTTCAAGGTGCGAGCCTACGAAAAGGCGAAGCTGGCGCTGGAGGCACACGGGCACGATGTGACCGGTCTGTCGTCCAACGAGCTCACCGCCATTGCCGGCATCGGGAAGAGCACGGCCTCGAAGATCCGTGAATTCCTCGACACGGGATCGGTGGCCAAACTCGACGATCTTCGCGCCAGGTACCCGGCCCAGTTCGTCGAGCTGTCGCGGATCCCCGGGCTCGGACCGAAGAGTCTCAAGTTGATCCGCTCCGAACTCGGCGTGGAGAACCTCGAGGATCTCAAGCGGGCACTCGACAACCAGCAGATCCGTGATCTGCCCCGCATGGGGGCCACGAGCGAGGCGAAGATCGCCAAAGCCATCGACCGCCTCGGGCTCACCGGGAAGGACCGGCGGACCCCGATTGCCGACGCCCTCCCCCTTGCCCAACGTCTCACGGCGGATCTGCAGGCATTGAACTCGGTCACCGACGCCCGGTACTGCGGAAGTCTGCGCCGCATGTCCGAGACGATCGGCGACATCGACATCACGGTGGCGTCGACCGATCCGGTCGCGGTGATGGACGTCGTCGTCAACCACCCGGAGGTGAACGAGATCGTCGTCAACGGAGCGACGAAGACGTCGTTTCTGACCAAGACCGGGCTCCAGGTCGACGTCCGGGTCGTCGAACCGTCGCAGTTCGGTGCCGCCATCCTCTACTTCACTGGTTCGAAGGCCCACAACATCGCCCTGCGCCAGCGGGCCATCGACCGGGGCTGGCTACTCAACGAGTACGGGCTGATGGACGGCGACCAGTTCGTGGCCGGTAAGACGGAGAAGGCGATCTACGAGGCCCTCGACCTGCCGTTCATCCCGCCGCCGATGCGGGAGGCGACCGGCGAGATCGAGGCCGGCGCCTCCGAAGACGGTCTGCCGCGGCTGATCGAGCGCAAACACATCCGGGGCGATCTCCACTACCACACCGATCGTTCCGGTGACGGCCGCTCCAGCCTGGAGGACATGGTGGCGGTCGCAGCGGCCCAGGGGTACGACTATCTGGCGATCACCGACCACGGCGAGGACCTGGCCATCAACGGTTCGAACCGTGAGCAGATGCTGGAGCACCGGGACCGCATCCGCAAGCTCCAGGAACTCTACCCTGACATGATGATCCTGTTCGGCTGCGAGCTCAACATCGGCGCCGAAGGCGGCCTCGACTACGACAGCGAGTTCCGGATGCTGTTCGACTACACGGTCGCGTCGGTCCACTCCCACTTCGACCGGAGCGTGGCCGATCAGACCCGCCGTCTGATCACGGCCATCGAGGACCCGACCGTCAACTCGATCGGGCACCTGACCGGTCGCTACATCGGCCGACGTCCCGGTATCGAACTCGACATCGAGCCGGTGCTCGACGCCCTGGTGGCCAACGACGTCGCCCTCGAAATCAACGGCGCGCTGCAGCGCCTCGACGCCGCATCCGACGTGGTGCGGCGCGCCGTCGACAAGGGCGTGAAGCTGGTCATCAACACCGACAGCCACCACACCTCCGAGCTCGGGCGCATGGAGTACGGGGTCCTCACCGCCCAGCGGGGCTGGGCACCGAAGGAGCTGGTCGTGAATTCCTGGACGCTCAAACAGTTCACGAAGTGGGCGAAACAGCGCCGCTAGAAAGCGGGCAACACCTGTTCGGTCACGAATCGGGCGATCAGCTGGGCGATCTCGTCGGCGTGCGACGACTCGTGCATGGCGTGCTCGCCACCGTCCACCGCCACGAAGCGGCAATTTGGCATCTTGTGGGCCAGATACTCCCCGGCGCCCGCGTATTCCGGCCGGTCGGCGGTGCCGGCGAGGACCAAGGTCGGCACGGTGATCTCGGTGAGACGATCCATGACCACGCCATCGTGCTGCAGGTTGATCTCGGCGGCCTGGGGAGCAACCCCGAAGCGGTGGGCGTTGCGCCTCGATCGCTCGTTCCAGGCTTCCCGCTTGGCGTCGTCACGAAAACCGGGGCCGGTGTTCAACACCACGAGTCCGGAGGCCACATCGGGGCGGGTGGCGGCGTGGGCCAGCGCCAGATAGCCACCCAACGAGTGACCAACGAGCACCGTCGGCGTTCCCAGTTCGGTCAGCAGATCGTCGATGTCGCCGAGGGCGGCGTCGCGGGTGAACAACTCGGGATCCTCCGGTGTCGGCGACTCACCGTGGCCGAGTAGGTCGAACGAGGCGACCGGGTAGGCATCGGCCAGCCGGTCCATCACGGTGGTCCAGGTGGCCGACGAGGATCCGACGCCGTGGAGGAACAGCAGGGCGACCGGTGCTGACAGGGGGTCGGTGCCCCGGATGACGGTGTGAACGCGCATGACCTTTGCGTCCCGTCAGATCGTGAACGCCAGGTTGCGAGCGGCCCGACCACCCCATTCATCGTCACCGGTCCAGCCGATCCGACCAGTGCTGATGGCCCCCTCGGGGTCGATCCGGCCGCAGGCCAACTGGACGAAAGTGAGGCTGTCGGCCGTCACTTCGACCGAAGGCGACCCGGCGATCTCCGGCACCACCTTGGCCCGGCCATCGACCGACACCGCCATCGTCCGCTCGACGGGGCCGTGCACCTGGAACGCGATGCTCATGCCGTCGGGTAGCCCGATCTTCTTGCCGACGATGTAGCCGAGCGAGCTGTGGATCTGGTCCATGGCCGCCTCGGCGGCCGGGCCGCTATCATCGCTGTCCCGCCCGAGCGGGGTGGTGATGTCCCGATGATGAACCCAGATGTCGAAGTTACGCACGGCAACGAATGTTCCGTAGGGCACCTGCCCGACCGGGCTCATGCAGAGACGGGCGAGATCGTCATCGGACGCCGTCTCGAGCTCCCGGCGGCGCCGCCCGAAGATGTCGCGTCCGAGCTCGGCGAGACGAACCGGGTCGTCGCCGGCGTGCTCGGCCATGAACGGGCCGACCTCGGCGAACGGCGGCATCTCGTCGTCAGCCTGCGGTTTCCAGCCGCTGAGACAGTCTTCGATACCGAGGACGTGCAGGATGACACCCCGCACGTTCCAGTCCGGGCAGAGCGATTGCACCTCGAGGTCGTCGGCCGACAGCGATTCGATGAGGGACTGGAACTCTACGAATGACGTGACGACGTTGTCGACGGCCTGGCGATGCGCGCTCATGACTTTCTCCTGTGATCGGTGTCAACGTGATAGCCGGAATCCCGTCGTCGACCAAAATCGAGGCAGGTGCTCGGCCGGTGCCGGCCCTGGCCGCCGTCAGCGGTAACCGGCTCCACCATCCGCGGTGATCACGGTGCCCGACAGGAAGCCGGCCCGGTCCGAGGCGACAAACACCACGAGATCGGCGATCTCCTCGGGTCGAGCGGGCGGCGGACCGCTCAACAGCAGGTCGTCCCACCGCTCCGGATTTCCGAATCGATCGGCGGCCTGACGGCGAAGCAACGTTTCGAGCCGGTCCGTATGGGTCAGACCGGGACTGATTCCGACGACCCGCACGCCATGCTCGAACGTCTGAGCACCCAGCGCCCGGGTGAAGTTGGCCAGGGCGGCGTTACCGGCGGCACCGACCACGTAATCACTCCGCGGGAACTCGGCGGCGGCCCCGATCACGTTCACGATCACCCCGGATCCCCGTCGCTGCATCATGGGCAGCACGAGCCGGGCCAGATTGATGTAGCCGAAAACCTTGAGATCCCAGGCTTGGCGCCAATCCTTCTCGTCGATCGCCAGCAGATCACCGCCCGGGATGGCTCCGGCGTTGTTGACGAGGATGTCGATGTCGCCGACGACCTCCGCCAGGGCGGCCTGGTGCTCGGGCCGTGTGAGGTCGCAGGAGTGGCTGGTGACCTCGACTCCGTAGCCGGTTCGCAGATCCCGCGTGACGTCCTTCAGTGGCCCGACATCGCGGGCGGCGATGGCCAGATCGACGCCCTCGGCGGCGAACGCACGGGCGCAGGCCAACCCGATGCCCTTCGAGCCGCCTGTGATGAGCGCTCGCTTGCCCTCGAGATCAAGTTCCATCGCCGGTCCAAGCTACCGCGCCGGGAGGATGATGATCCATCCGTTGATAGTGTTCGGCGCGGTGACCGAATCCCGACCAACGCCACCGATGATCTCGTTCGTCGCTCCGTCGGGCACCGGTAAGACCACGCTGCTCGAGTCGGTCATCGCCCACCTCACCGATCTCGGCTACCGGGTGGCGGCGGTGAAACACGACGCCCATCGCATCGAGCTCGACACCGAGGGCAAAGACTCGTGGCGCCTGCGCGTTGCCGGCGCATCCGACACCCTGTTGGTGGGGCGCAATCAGATCGCCTGGATGGGATCGGTCGACGAGGGACCCCCGCTCGATGTGCTGGTCGAGGTGTTCTGCGGCTCCGCCGACTTGATCGTGGTCGAGGGCTTCCGTTCGGCCGGTCTCGACACCATCAGGGTGCAACGTCCCGAGGTCAACGACCCGACCTGGACACCGCCGGACCCAGGACGGGTCATCGCCACCCTCCGACCCGACGACATCGACGCCGCCGTGGATCTGATCATCGAGCGGTACCTCACGGGGTAGCGGCCGGCCAACCGCATTCGGCGGGATCGATTTGCTCAAACCTGCGACCGAGACGTCGATGATAGGAACATGGCCA
>JAOUGG010000066.1 GCA_029857855.1 Acidimicrobiia bacterium
TTGTTTGGTCGTGGATTTAGGGACAAGCAGCCATCGTCTTGTGGCGATGCGCAAGGAGGCTTGCACCGCTCGGGTGTCATGTCGGCGTCGGGGGCGACGACGAGTTGCTCAGGATGACGCGCGAATCACGAGGTTGGTCGGATGGGTGATCTGGCGGGGTGGCGAGTCGGCCTCTTCGATCGTGCCGATCAGAAGCTCGACGGCCAGTCGGCCGAGGTCGGCCTGATCGAGGTCGACGGTGGTCAGCGGCGTTTCAGGTGGGCCGACAGGCCGATGTTGTCGAACCCGACGACGGCGACGTCTGTCGGCACGTGCCGCCCCGCCGCCTCCAGCATGCGCAGGGCGGCCATGGCCATCAGATCGTTGTAGGCGAAGATCCCGTCGATATCGGGCCACCGTTCCAGAATCTCCCGGGCGCCGACCAGGCCACCGTCGGCCGGCGGGGAAGATGATGATGCCCCAGGCGGCCTCGTGGACGCCCTCGGCCAACTCGGGGAAGAAAGGGTCGGTCATGGCTCCGCCGGCCAGCCCGATGGTGTCGCTTCTCTTGGTGATGAGGCTGCGAGCCAGCAGGTTGGGCCGGTAGCCGAGTTCGGCGATGGCGGCCCGGACCCGGGCCTCGGTGTCGGCGGAGAAGCCACCCTCGGCGTTGACGACCCGCGACACGGTGCGGGTGGAAACGCCCAACGGGCCCCGCCATGCTACGTTCGACGGATGACCAAGATCGCCTTCGTCGGAGCCGGCAGCACCGTCTTCACCAAGAACCTGCTGGGTGACATCCTCTCCCAGCCCCAACTCGCCGACTCGACCATCGCCCTGCATGACATCGACGACGAGCGCCTCGCCACCTCCGAGGTCGTCGCCGGCAAGACCGCCGCCGCCTTGGGCGTGACCCCCACGATCGAGGCAACCACCGACCGTCGAGCCGCCCTGGCCGACGCCTCCCACGTCATCACCATGTTCCAGGTCGGGGGCTATCAGCCGTCCACGGTCGTCGACTTCGAGGTCCCGAAAGACTTCGGTCTTCGGCAGACGATCGCCGACACCCTCGGCGTCGGCGGCATCATGCGTGCGCTGCGCACGATCCCGGTGCTGCTCGACATCTGCGCCGACATGGAGGACGTCTGCGGCGACGCCACCCTGCTCAACTACGTGAACCCCATGTCGATGCTGTGCTGGGCCGTCTCGCGATCCTCCTCGATCCCGACCGTCGGGCTGTGCCACAGCGTGCAGCACACCGCAGCCCAGCTCGGCGAGGACCTCGGCGTCCCCGAGAGCGAGCTGCGCTACCGCTGTGCCGGCATCAACCACATGGCGTTCTATCTCGACTTCGAACGCCAAGTGGGCGACACCCGCGTCGACCTGTACCCGGAGATCGCCAAGCGGGCCCAACAGCCGGCCCCGTATCGTGGCGACCCCGAGCCGAACGACGGCGGCACCGCCGGGCTGTCCGACGAGGTCCGCTACGAGATGTTCCGTCGCCTCGGCTACTTCGTCACCGAATCGAGCGAGCACTTCGCCGAGTACGTACCGTGGTTCATCAAGCGGGACCGTCCCGACCTGATCGAGCGGTTCGGCGTTCCCCTCGACGAATACCCCCGCCGCTGCGAGCGCCAGATCGAGGGCTGGGAGACGCTGCGTGACGAACTGGTCGACACCGACTCCACCCTCGAAGTCGTCCCGAGCGTCGAATACGGGGCCGGCATCATTCACTCCATGGTCACCGGCCGGCCCCGAGTCGTCTACGGCAACGTGCCCAACCGTGGCCTGATCGACAACCTCCCCGGCGACTGTATCGTTGAGGTGCCGTGCCTGGTCGACCACAACGGCGTTCAGCCGACCCACGTCGGCACGCTCCCGCCCCAGCTGGCGGCCCTCATGCAGACGAACATCAACGTGCAGAGCCTGACCGTCGAAGCGGCACTCACCGGAAAACGTGAGCACATCTATCACGCGGCGATGCTCGACCCCCACACCGGGGCGGAACTCGATCTCGATCAGATCTGGGCCCTCGTCGACGCCATGATCGACGCCCACGGCGACTACCTGCCGGCCGCGCTGCGAGGCTGAGCCGGCCGGGTCGTTCCCCGGCTCGATTGACGTCGACCGATGGAGCACACAACGACCCCTGACCCGACACAAGATTTGTAGCAAAACCCGAGGTTTGACCTCGGGTTTTGCTACAAGAGTTCAGCCGTTGTCCGTGTCGATCGCCGCGTTCTCAATCGCCGTGTGGCCCATGGCGGCGTGGCCCATGGCGGCGTGGCCCATGGCGGCGTGGCCCGTGCCGGGGTGGCAATAGGCGGCGTCCTCCGAGCGGGTGTACTCCCGCGTGGGGTTCGGACACAGCTCCTCGTACAGCGTGGCGGCCGGCACCGACAGAGGCCCGGTGTACTGCGGTCGCATCTTGAGGGCCGGGCCGTCGTAGGGGTTGTCACCGTCGGGTCCGCCGTCGGTCAGGTAGCCCCGGCCGCAGCCGCTCGGCACGCCGTCGGGATGGGCGTAGTTGACGCAGTTGTCGATCCACATCTTGTTGATGTCGGGGTGCCAGCCGCCCCACCAGTCGGCGTGCACGGTCGTTCCGGCGGGGTCGTCGCCCAGGGTGAAGCCCACCGGATCGACGTCGGAGGCCAGGAACCAGTCGGCGGTGTTCTCGCCCGCCTCGACGCGGTAGTTGATGAAGTACTCGAGATTGGGGAAGGTGTGGTTGTACTCGCCCTCGCAGCGGCTGACGTACCAGTCTCCAACGGGCGGGTGGAAGTTGCTCCAGTCCGACGGGTCCTTCCCGTTCCAGCACTGGGGGAACTTGATGCTGACCTCGAGCACGGTCCACTGGGGTCGATTGGGGTCGCTGCCGTAGCGGGAGCCGTCGCAGGTGGCCATCGTCTGGGATCCGTCGGTGGTGTTGGGCGAGAAGTTGCTGGTGCACAGGAAGCCGAGCCGCACACCGGCCGCACCGCCCTGCTCCCGAGGCAGGACGTTGAGGTTCTCGGTGGCGATCATCGCCGCCCCCGGCGGGTAGACCTCGGCCCGACCCCTCGCCAGGTTCTCACCCTTGTAGTAGATGACCATCCGTTCGGGGACTCGTACGTTGCCGTTGCCGTCGAACATCGCCGGCGCCCAGTAGCCGGTGCGGTTGAGTTCCTGCCCGTTGCAGGTGCTCGACCCGGAGTTGATCAGGCTGTCATAGGTCGTGAAGGCGTTGGTACGGGTGTTGCCGAAGAACATGTGGAGGTGTGAGGCGCCTGGCTTGCCGGGGTAGACGAGGGGGTCGTCGTAGGCGAAGTGGGAGAACTCACAGGCCGCCCGGAATTGACCACCCTTGGCAACGGGGAACGACTTCTCCGGGTGATTGTAGGGATTGTTGAGATAGTCGGAGCGGGGTCCGTAGAGGTCCGCCAACACGAGGTCGCTCTGCGGTGTGGAGGCGTAGGGGCTGTCGTCGTGGTTGCGGTTGCGAACCGATGCCGCCGTTATCATGGCCAGGTTCTCGGCCGCCGCTGCTTCGGGATCGATCTCGGCCCGGGTGAAGCCGGCCAGCATGATCGGGTCGAGTTCGGCGATTCCGGATTCCGGGTCGGTGGTGCTCGGCGACGTCGCGGCGAACATGTCGACGGCAGCGGCACCGTTCGTGTTCACGTCGATCGGATCATCGGTTGCGGTTGCCGATGCAGGAGTGTCGGTCGTGCCCTCACCGGCGGCGTTCACCTCGGATGGCGCGTTGACGGTGGTCACGACCGCCGCGGCGAGCACGGCAAGAGACAGCACGATGATGACGCCGGCCAGCCGGTGGGTCCGCTTCGTTCGTGTGCGGCGACGGGCGGTGTCGGATTCGACCGGCGGAGTTCCGGGTTCACTCGACACCACGGCTGTCGGCCGCGGTTCGTGTTCGGATCGACCGGACGGGGAGCTATCCCCCTCTTCAGTCGTCTGACTCTGGTTCACGAGTAGCGACGACACCGAACGTTGACGCTACCCGGGGTGCCCCCGCTGTGGCAATGGATTCGTAACGACCCGTTCAGGTGAACGCGGCAAACTCCGTCTGTCTACGCCTGAATGCTGGTTAGAGTTCGGTAAATGGCGTTACGGATCAGTGTCCGATCCAACTGGTCGTCGATTGGTCGGGCGGCTCAGGGATACGTTGTCGAACCGGATCCGGAACCGGGTCGGGCGCCGTAGACGCCGTCCGGCGAATCGTCGTACGGGCTACCCGTTGAAGCCCGAGCAACGGCTTCAGAGTCGAACGGGAACAACATCTGGCCGACGAAACTCGATGCGAACTCGGCAACGCCGAACCTGGTCGGCTCCGGGAAATACGGATCGTTGATCCCCGTTGGGGGATATGACGTGTCATCCGGGTGCTGGGTTCCGAACAACCGGTCCCAGGCGAAGATGTTGGCGTAGTTGGAGTTCCAGTGCTCGGGCTCCGTCGAATGGTGCACCCGATGCGATTGGGGGGTCACGAAGAAATACCGCACCGGACCCATGTTGGTGCGGATGTTGGCGTGCTGGAACCGCACGTACCAGCCCGGCAGCAGGCCGAGCAGGAAAACCGCCCCGGCCTTCTCGGTGATCGACGGGAACAGGAAGAAGAACGGCAACAGCAGGAGGAAACTCTCGAACAAGGCGTCGATTGGATGAGTCCGGTTGGCCGTGAACATGCTCATTCGCGGCTGGGAGTGGTGGATCATGTGGAACCGCCAGATCCAACTGACCTTGTGCTTCAGCAGGTGGGCGATCCAGGCCCCGAAGTCGGCGATCATCAACCCGACCAGTGCGGCCAACCAGAGCGGCCATTCCCGGGTTGTGTCGACGACGGCCCATGATGCGTTGGCAGCGAGGTAGTCGCTGATCGGGCCGGAGATGAAGACCATGAACGCCGAGAACACCGGCAGGTGGATCAGCATATACAGGGCGTCCATGACCACATTCGGTCCGACACCTCTCTGGTCCGGCCGGGCCGGGATGATGTACTCGAGGATGAAGATCGTCGGCACCGCCAGCATGAACTGAAGCGACACGAAGAACCCGAACGAACTCCGCATGTATTCCTGGATGAGTTCGCCGAGCTGGCCCGGACGGCCTGTCAGGACCATGAAGGCCAGAAAGCCAAGCAACCCGACAACGACACCGATGTCGAGTGCCGCGCTGCGCACGTTGCCAAGAAACTGCCTGTCTGCCGTTGCGACCATAAACCGATCCCGTCCTCGCCCTTGGTCTGGTGGTGCGGTGCCGCCCGTGCGCCGTCAGCCCGGCGGCGGATTCAACCCAGGAGTCTAGCAGCGCTCTGGCCGCCTGGAGGCGATCGACTTCTTCGGACGCAATCGACTTCGTCGCCAGATGGTCGACACGGATCTCGACGTGGCCACTCAGCCGATGACGGGCTCCGCCGCCCGAGGTTCGGCCGCCTGGTCGCGATCGGCCAGCCGCTGGTAGTACACGATGGCCGCCCAGCTGACCACGGCAAGGTACAGCTCGCTGCCGATCGTGGCCGCCACCGCTCCCCGCCAGCCACGGCCGGGAATGAGCGCCAGGTAGAGGGCGACCGATACCGCGGACGAAGACAGGAAGACCGCCGCCCGCTCCTTGGCCCGGCCGAGACCGAGCAAGCCGTTCATCGGTGTTCCGCTCAGGGCGATGAGAGGCAGGAACGGCAGGAGCCACGGAACGATCTCGCGGGCCTCCGCGAAATCGTCGGACAGCAGGAGATCGAGCACCGGCAGGGCGACGTAGATGGCGAGGGCCGTCACCGTCCCGACGAGGAACATGAAGCCGGTGAGCCGAGCCGACTTCCGGAGATGATGTGATGAGCCCACGGCGTCGTCGGGTAGGAAACGGTGGAAAGCCGCGGCACTGATGACCCTCAACGGTGTGCCTCCCAGGTGCACGATGCGGTAGGCGGCACCGTACAGGCCGGCCTCGGCCCCGTAGTTGAAGGCGT
The DNA here is from genome assembly GCA_029857855.1 of Acidimicrobiia bacterium. Taxonomy (GTDB): domain Bacteria; phylum Actinomycetota; class Acidimicrobiia; order Acidimicrobiales; family SZUA-35; genus JAHELU01. The sequence goes on from JAOUGG010000066.1 coordinate 5,942, forward strand.
TGAGGGCAAACTTGTCGCCGTCTTGTTGGAGGCTGGAGGCGGCGAGCGGCACGGCGAAGACAGCGCTCGTTCGAGCCGTGCGCATCGTCGGGCGCTCCAGGGCGACCCGGTAGCCGGCGGCCGGTAGCCGCTTGGCCAGCAACCAGGCCACGTAGGCGCTGTACATGATCAGGTAGGAGGTGGCCAGGTTCCGGATCGTCAGGGCACCGAGGGCATGCAATCCGACGACGGCCACCAGGCGGAGCGCAACCACGACCAATCGGACTCGAATCATGGCCGGGTAGCCGTGAACGGCGTGCATCAGCCGGGAGCACACGACGATCGTGGCATTGGCGAACAACTCCGACGCCACCACGAGCGTGATCTCCAACAACGAGAGATCGATGTAGGCGACCGCCAGCCCGATGGCCAGTGCCGACGTGCCGAGCCCGATCACCAGCGTCATCGACAGGAAGGACCGGAGAATCTCATTCTGGTCCTGTCCGAACCGCAGTCGGCGCTGAAGGAGGGCCAGTCCTGGCCCGGCGAAGGTGAGCGATCCCAGCGGGCCGATGAGTCCGTAGAGCCCGAACAACGCGCCGTATCCCGATCGGGTGAGCGCCTGTTGCAGCAGCACGAACGAGGTCATCGAGGCGACGAGGGCGAAGACGTCGTGCACTCCACCCCAGATGGTGTCACCCGCCAAACCGTCGAAGGCACCCCACAGCCTCGACCACAGCGCCCTCATGCCCGGTCCGATCGATCGACGGAACAACCAACGGGGCTCAGGCCGGCGCCGGGGTGGACCTTGCTGCTGCGTGAGGAAAGAGTACCCATCATCCACCTGGCAGGTTAACGCTCATCGTATCCTTGTAGGCGTCCCCTGGCCGCGGCCGAGCGGGACACCGCCACGTCGGAGCCATAATCGGCGAAGAGGGGGAAGTTGTTGTTCGTTGGTCATGCCGAGTGCGGCGGTTCCGGCCCGTGCCGGGACAAGCCCGCCATCAAGCTACCGTCTCGTCGCCCCGACGTGACCGGGCGATCCTCCGGGCGCCGGTCCGGGCCGGGGCCGTGCGCCTCTGCCGTTGCGTACCGGGTTGGTAGCCCATGACGATCGTCGATCTCCGGGCCGACGATCTCCTCCTTGCACTCCGCCAGGCCAGCGGTGAGACCGGCCTGAGCCTGCAGGCGGGACCACGACCCCTGAACGCTGACGGCACTGTCCAGTTCGTCCGACTCGGGCCGACCGGGAACGGGCCGGCCGCCCCTGCGGTCGTCCGGCTTTGCGATCGGTCCGACAACGCGACCCGTGAAGCGATCATCGCCAACCACCTGAACCGCGAGGGCTTCCCCACACCGCCGGTGCTGCTGACGGGGTCGCTGGGCGACGCCCTGGGTGGAGCGTGGCTGCTGATCGAGCTGGTGCCGGGGCCCCGCGTCCGGCTCGGCTCCAGCCGGCGCCCGCAGGAAGTCATCCGGTTGATCCGGTCCGTCCGGGCGCGGCCGGCACTGCTGGCCGACCTCACCGCACGGCTCCATAGGATCGACCCCGAACCGGCGCGTCGGGATCTGGCCCGGACCGACTCCGGGTTCGACTGGCGGCAGTTCCTGTGGGATCGGGCGACCAGCGTGCGTGGGCCGGAGGCGGCCGAGGTCGTCGAATGGCTCGAGCTCAATGAGCCGACTCCCTCGCCTCTGGTGCTCTCTCATGGCGATCTCCATATCGACAATGTGGTCATCAGTGCAGACGGGCCCCAGATCATCGACTGGGGTATCGGGTGCCTGGCACCTCCGGCCAGAGACGTGGCCTGCACGATGTTCGCCTTGCTGACCACGGGATCCCGGCTCGCACCCGGACCGACCAGACCGGCCTTCGCCGCGCTGGGACGGCGATTGAGTGTCCAGTTCCTCGGCCGCTACCGGGCCGGGGCGCCCTTCGTCCTCTCCGATGACGAGCTGGAATGGCACCGTGTCCTCTACTCGATGAACCGATTGTTCTGGGCGGCCCTCGACTGCGGCGCGCTCACGCCTGCCGATTCGGCCGAGCCTATGCCGGCGCGGGGCCGGGCCAACGAGATACTGAGGGCGGAATTCCCGCTTCACACCCGCATCATCAGAGACATCACCGGCGTCGAGCTGCGCCGTGAGCCCTCGACCATGGACGGGAATCGATTCGCCCCGTAACGTCGACGTGCTTCATCGCAGGGTTCGGTGGCTCTACGGGTACTGAGCAACGAACTCAGTCGCGAGGCGTCGTGGCGGCGAGGGTGGCGAACGCGAACAACGCCTCGGCGTGGCTCTGGTGAACCGTGAACTCGTTGAACACGGCGACGTTCGAGACGTCGAACCACTGCCACATGTATGGCAGCGAGCGGGGGTCGGGATCGGCTCCGGCCGGGGTGAGGACGACGTCGGTCACCCAGTCGAGTTCGGTCGACCAGTCGAGATCGTGATTCCCGTACACCGGGGTGCCGGCCCACAGCGGTAGTCCCCCGTGTTTGACGTCGTTGATCTGGGCGTGGCGGACGGGTTCGCGGCCGACTCCGGTGATCATGGATCGATTCCGCGGATTGGCCCCGACGGCGACCGAGGCCGAGCGAACCGCCGCCTCGCGGTAGCGGGTCTCGCCGCTCAGCAGGTAGGCCCGGAGCAGGCCGGTGGTGTGAGGCGCTCCACCGCTCCCCAACCCCCAGATCAAGGGCACGTTCGGATTCCCGGTGGTCCAGCCGTAGCCGTTGGCCTCGGCAAAGTCGATGATGGCGTCGGCGGAGCGCAGGAACCGGGCTGTCAGCTCCTCCCGAAGCGCCTCGTCGGTTGCCCTCGGATCCACCTGCAGGTAGAGCCATGCCGCATCGCACCGGGTGTGTTGGTGGCACGACAGGGCGGGGTCGTCATCATCCAGGTAGTCGGCCGTCTCGACGAACAGGTCGTGCCACCGACGCTCGCCGGTCGCCAGCAACAGGGCGGCCGAGGCGACGTGCCGTTGGTCGGCCACCCGCCGGGTCGCCTCCTCGACATCGGAGGGGTCCTCGATCCCGAGCGTCGACAACTCATCGAGCCCGGCCGACTCGGCCCACTCCATGGCCGCCAGCGCCGAGGCCAGGTAACCATCGGCGCGGGCCGGGTCATAGGGGCGCAGCGCCACCGAGACCTCCGCCGCCACTCCGGCATAGAGGTAGGTGGAGAAGGCGTCGGGCCGGTAGGCGTAGACGGCCAGATCGTCGACCCATGACGTCGCGTTCTCCGGTGGATGCTCGGAGGCCTCCACGCCACCGCTGACCGCACCGTCGTCCCGCTGCAACCGGCGATAGAAGTCGAGCGACCACAGGGCCTCGTCCAACAAATCCGGCACGGCGTCGCCGCA
>JAOUGG010000731.1 GCA_029857855.1 Acidimicrobiia bacterium
CCCGTGTAGCAGCCGAACGGCAACCTTGGTACGCAGCGTGTCGATCATCGGGTTCATTCCACAACGGCTGCCGGTCGTCGGGAAGAGTCCAAGGTCACAGATACGAGCTGTATCAGATCGCCCTCTCCGCCCCTCTCGAATTCACCAGGAGCGCGCTCCGGTTGTCAGCGAATCATTGGAGGGAAACCGATGAAGATCGTCCTGTATTGCTCGGGGTTCAACGGGTTGAGTCAGCGGGCATGGCTCGAGCTCGGCGCCTCGGGCCACGACGTCTCCGTTCATCTGGCGTCCGACGACCGGCCACTCGAGCGGGTCTGTCGAGCCGTCGAGCCGGATCTTGTCATCTGCCCCTTCTTGAAGGACCGGGTGCCGGCCGAGGTGTGGCGTCGATACCGAACGATCATCATCCACCCGGGCCCGATGGGTGACCGAGGGCCGTCGTCGCTCGACTGGGCCATTGCCGAAGGGGCGCCGACATGGGGAGTCACGGCATTGCAGGCGGTCGACCAGATGGACGCCGGTCCGATCTGGGCGGCACGAACCTTCTCGATGCCGGCGACGACGGACCCAGGGTCGACACCGGCGACGACGAATCCACTGTCGATACCGGCGACGCCGCCGCGCAAGGGTGCGCTCTACAACGGCCCGGTGGCCGACCTCGCAATCGAGCTGATCCATGAGGTCGTGGCCAATGCCGTCGACCCATCGTTCGAGCCTCAGCCGCTCGACTACGGACGGCCCGAGGTCACCGGACGGCTGCGGCCGATGATGACCCAGGCCGATCGAGCTTTTTCGTGGGAGGATCCAACCGAGGCGATCGTCCGGTCGATACGAGCCGCCGACGGTTCGCCCGGCGTCAGCACGACCCTGGCGGACCGGCCGGTGTCGGTGTTCGACGCCTGGCCCGGTCCCCACGTCGGGGTCTCGCAGGCGCCGGGGACGATTCTCGCCGCCCGCAACGGTGCCGTGCAGGTGGCGACCGGTGACGGAACATTGTGGATCGGGCAGGCCCGCGACAGAAGTGGGGCCGCCCGGCCGGCGCTCAAGTTGCCGGCGGCCTCGGTGCTCCGGGACCGTTTGCAGGGCGCCCTGGTTCTGCTTCCCGACCTCGGAAATCGGTTGGGTGGCGGCAATGACATCACCTACCGGCGTGAGGGCGCCGTCGGCGTTCTCCACTTCGATTTCTACAACGGAGCCATGTCGACCGGCCAGTGCCAGCGGCTGCGGTCGGTCTTCCGTCGGGCTGCGGCGCAGGACACCAGGGTGCTGGTCCTGCGGGGCGGTGAGGTCTTCTCGAACGGGATCGACCTGAACACCATCGAGGCTTCCGGCGATCCCGCCACCGAATCGTGGCGGAACATCAATGCCATCGACGATCTGTGCCGTGAGATCATCACCTGTACCGACCAGCTGGTCGTTGCGTCGGTGGGCGGCAACGCCGGTGCGGGCGGGGTGATGCTGGCGTTGGGAGCCGACCAGGTGTTCGTGCGGGAGTCGGTCGTCCTGAATCCGCACTACGCCACGATGGGTCTGTACGGATCGGAGTACTGGACCTACGTGCTACCACGACGGGTCGGGGCCGACATGGCCGAGCACCTCACCTCCGCCTGCCTGCCGATCGGTGCCGTGTGCGCCACCCGGCTCGGACTGGCCGACTTCGTGGTGTCGGCTGATCGTGAACTGTTCGAAGCGGTCGTGCTCGATCAGGCGAAGTCGCTGGCCACGAGTTCCCGATCCGACAAACTGCTCGAACAGAAGCGCCGGCGCAGAGCCCGGGACGAACGCCGCAAACCGCTCGAGGCGTATCGAACCGAGGAACTGGCGGAGATGAGCCGTGACATGTTCGACAACCGCTCCGGGTTCGCCCAGGCCCGACAGGCCTTCGTCCACAAACAACGGCCAACGGCAACACCGGCCTATCTGGCGACGGGGTGAACTGGCGATCGACAACAGTAGAACTCGGTGATGGTGAGCCGCGCGGCAACGTCGAGGTGGGCTTCGTTCTCTCGGGTAACACCCGAATTGGTGAACGGATTCGCTGGTGGACGCCCGGCGCGATCCCTGATCGAACCCGGTTGGCTATCGGGACCGCAGGCCGCCGTCGACCAGGATGGTGTCGCCGGAGACGAACTCCGCCAGTCCCGAAACGGCAAACAGGACCACCCTTGCCACATCGTCGGGGACGCCGATCCGTCGTAGGGGGATCTGTTCGGCGAAGGCCTGGTGTGCATCGTCGACGCCCATGCCCTCGGAGATCGCGTCCTTCTGGCTCACGGTGCCCGGCGTTTCGATCAGAGTCGGGGCGAGGGCGATGGCCCGCACACCCTTCGGCCCGAGCTCGAACGCAAGCGACTTGGTCAGGCCGCGGACGGCGTGTTTCGTGGCTGCGTAATGGGCGATGTTGCCGCCCTCGGCACCGTAGCCGGCAGTCGACGACATGTTCACGATCACGCCCGAGCCCTGATCGACCATGTGGCAGGCGGCGGCCTGGGATCCATGGAACACCCCGTCGAGGTTGAGGGTGGTGACCCGGCCCCACTCCTCGGCCGACATATCGGTGAACGGGCTGAACGGGTAGATGCCGGCATTGTTGACCCAGATGTCGAGTGAGCCGTGCTCGTCGGCGATCCGACCGGCCAGCTCGACGTTGTCTTCACGTTTCGTGGCGTCCAGGACAACCGCTCGGACGTCGCCGTCGAGTTCGTTG